>JAMOTL010000046.1 GCA_027062285.1 Nautiliaceae bacterium | reverse complement strand
GGTAAAAAACCTATGTCGTAATCGCTGCTGATACCGATAGGAGGACGGGTTATGAATATTTTTTTATTTGTAAGGGCTAAAGCGGTAGCCGTTGCCAAAAGTGTTTTTCCGCTTCCAAAGCGCCCTGTCAAAAGAGTGGCAGGGGAATTTACCATAGCGTAGATTGCACACTTTTGATAAATATCGAGAGGTTCGAAAATTTTTGCGTTTTTTATTCTAAGTTTGCTGGTCTCAGGAATATTATCTATTCTTTCAATTCCTTTATAAGGGTTATAACAATATGCTAAATCCCTAAATTCATCTTTAGTTACTACAAAATCCCAAGGGGCTAAGTCGTGATTAAATTTATCTTTTATATATTTTTTAAAATCTTCAACCGGTTTTATACCTAAAAAGTGTCCAAATTCAAATTCTTTATCTTCAATTATTATGACTGCCTCCTTTCATTTTCATAGAGAAATCTTTAAAAGTGGCCTGATGGATAATAGCCCCGCTGCTAACGGCGTCTATGCCGGTTTTTATATATTCTTCTATATTTTTAAGAGTAATGTTTCCACTGGCTTCTAAAAATACGTGAGGGTAATTTTTATTTCTGATATCTACAACTTTTTTAATATCTTCATAATTCATATTATCGCACATCACTATATCTGCCCCGGCTTCCATAGCTTCTATCGCCATATCGATGCTTTCGCATTCCACTTCGATTTTTGTGGTAAAAGGAATTGATTCTCTGGCTATATGAAGAGCTTCCGTTATAGATTTAAAGTTTGCCAGATGTGTGTCTTTTAACATCAAACAATCATCAAGTCCAAGACGATGATTGGTGACTCCTCCGCATTTTGCGGCATATTTTTCAAATACTCTAAGCCCAGGTCTTGTTTTTCTGGTATCAAGTATTTTTATTTCACCTTTTGTTTTTTTTATAAATTCATATGCGTTTGAAGCGATTCCGCTAGCGTGTTGTAGGATATTTAACATGGTACGTTCAATTGAGAGTAAATCTCTTACATCTCCGTATATTTCAAAAATTATATCACCTTTTTTGTATTCGCTTGAGTCTTCAAAATGAAAATCAAATTTTACATCCGCTATTTCACTGAAATGTTTTATATATTCAAGTCCCGCTACAATTCCTTCACTTTTAGAGATAATTTTGGCAGTTGTTGAGCCTTTTAAAAGCTCACGGGCTAAATCACCTCTTCCTATATCCTCGTTAAGTGCCCTTTTTAAAAATTCAATTATTTGATGTTTCATTAAATTCATGACAGCTCCATCATTCTTTGTAATGCTTTTAAAGCGTTTTGTTTTACGGTTTCATCCACTTTTATTTCATTGTAAGGTCTTCCTTTGTCAATTGCTACGAGTAAATCATGAAGTTCTTTTATAGTCGTTTCGTTCATACTCGGACATTCAGGTTTTGTAGAGCTTAAAATATAAATATTCGGATTAATATCTCTTTTCATTCTGTGAACGAAATTATATTCCGTGCCTATTGCCATTAAGTCTTTAGGATGTTCTTTTACATAATTTAATATTTGACTGGTGCTTCCTACGAAATCGGCCATCTCGCATACTTCGGGAGCACATTCCGGATGAACCACTATTTTAATTCCGGGATATTTTTCTTTATAAAATTCTACGTGTTCGGGCATAAAAAGCTGATGAACCGAACAGTGTCCGTTAAAACAGATAATATCGGCACTTTGCCAGTTTTCATCTCCTATTACGCTTGATTTTACTTCAAGCATTTTTGCTACATTTTGTCCTAAGTTTTTATCCGGCATGAAAAATACTTTTTTGCCTTGATTTAATACGTGGGATACTATTTTTTTAGCGTTTGAGCTGGTACAGGTTAGCCCTCCAAGCTCTCCTACAATTGCTTTAACCGCCGCGCTTGAATTTATATAAGTT
>JAMOTL010000045.1 GCA_027062285.1 Nautiliaceae bacterium | reverse complement strand
GAATTCGGGCATATTTTATGGGTAGATGAGAGTAGTGAGAGTGTAATGAATAAAAGCGGAATGTTTAAAAATATTGAAGAATTTAAAGCTACTACCGGCGGGCTTATGGCTTTTTTTGAAAATGAAGATGATGAATTAATTGATGCTATTTTAGATGATACGATTAAAAGAGCCGTAGGACTGATTGCCTGGATGGAAGTAGATGAGGTGCTACCTTATTACATAGAAGGTCTTATTCATTTAACAGGTCTTTTTGAGAGCGGAGTTATTAAATTTAACGGAAAGAATTTAGAGTATGATTATTCGAAATATAATGAGCTTAAGAAATGGTATAAAAATACGTATCTTGAGCTGGCTGATACGTACGTAAAAAAAGAAGACGCTAAAAAGTTTTTGGATAAATTCGTTTATAAAGACAAAAACTATTTTCCAATTAATAAAAATGCCGATAATTTTGTGAAATACTATTATCAAAGATATAAAGAAATCGGCGATAAAATTTATAAAAATTAAGGAGGAAATTTTGAATAAAGAGGGGAAACTTGATTTAAGTGAAGAAAATATAAAAAGACTTAATGATAAATGTCAAACACAAGATAAACATCTTTATGAATTTCTAAAAGATGAATATCCTGAAATTACTACTGAAGAGAGACTTAAATATTTGGCAACCGTACTTAATGACCATTTTGAAGATTATGACTTCGATGAAAAGGCTGAGCGTCATAAAGAAGACGGATATTCTATTGTAAAATTTTGGCCAAGAGGAAACAAATGAAAAAACTTCTTCTCTCTTCAGTCCTACTTGCTTCTTTATATGCCGGGGAATTTTAAATCTTTTGAAGCAAATATTAGATTTACTCCATTTTCTTATAAGAAAAAATATGGATTATTACTTTTTCGCCAAAGCTCTATTTTACAGCCGGATATAGATATTCAAAATGGATTGTTAAAGATTTAGCAATAGATATTACGGGAAATGATATTGAGTTTTCAAAAAGTGATTTAGAAATGAGTACCAGTATCAGATATTTTGGAGTAGGGTATAGTTTTTAAAGGAGGTACGACTTAGTTGTCGTACGCTCCTTTTTTTGCCATCCATCCTAAATAGATTAAAACAATTCCATCCATTAAGAAACTCACACCTACGATAATTCCAACCGTATAAGGTGCGCTAAACGGCCATCCTATGATCATTATTATACCTAAAATAAAGCTTAGCACACCGTTTACAAGCGGCATCCACCAACCTTTTAAAGGTTTTAAATCAAGTGCCATTTGGAATGATGCGAATGCGTCAACGAAGAAATAAGCCGCAAATAAAATAGCAACCGCCGCAATCCCGCTTCCTGGCCAGATTAGTAATAAAACACCAGTGATAATTAGCATAAGAACTTTAAACCAAGCACCTAATGATTTTTGGTGTGCTTTGAAAGTGATGTATGCTTGAACGATACCACTAGCAACAAATAGAGCACCTAAAAATATAACAAATGCTAAACTACCCGCTACTGGATTTACTATTGCCAAAAATCCTGCAATAGCCATAATAATACCAGTAATAATTGATAATGTTGAAAACTCTTTGAGTTTTTCTTTGTCGATTCTGTTCGTGATGAACATCCCACCCTCCTTAAAAATTTTTGACATATGAATTATAACTCATTTTAGTGATTTATGTCAAGTAGATTGAGTGAAAAAGGCTAAAAAAGCCTAAAAAGATTAATTATCTATAGGAAGCCCTTCTGTCGGCAACTCTTCAATAAACCACGGAAGTCCGTGTTTATTTAGAGCGTACATAAATGGACGGGCAGGAAATTCTTCCATATTTTTAACTCCCGCCTCAAACCAAGTTTTAGTAGCAATCATTTTAGCGCCAATCATTGCCGGCACTCCCGTTGTATAACTTACACACTGAGCCCC
>JAMOTL010000044.1 GCA_027062285.1 Nautiliaceae bacterium | reverse complement strand
GATGATGTGAGGAATATTGAAAAAATTGAAAGTGCAATAAGAGAGAAATTGGATGAATTAAAACCAAAAAAGATTCATTTAAACTATACAGGTGGAACAAAATCAATGGGTATAGGAGCTTTTTTGGCGGTTGATAAATACAAATGTGAAGATAAAATATTTTCTGATATTGATTTTAGTAAAAAGATTTATTTAAAAAGAGGTGATATTTTTCCAAAAGATGGAACATTTGAAGATTTAGTCCATTTTAAGATTAAAGATTTATTAACTCTTGAAGGATTTAGACTCAAAGGTTATAAGACACAAAACAGTGAGTTTTTTAGTGAGGAGTTTGTTAAGTTTTTATTTGATAAATTAGAAAATGAAGAGAAAGAGTTTTTTGTTGAGTTGTGGGAGAAAAAATTTAAAGAGCTAAAAAATTTGAATTGGAAAGATTCTTTAAAAAAGGCTCCTATTGATGTAGAAAATATCTCTAATAAAAAGCTTGAAAAGTTACAAAGATTTATAAAAGGTGTATTTTTAGAAGAATATCTGTTTTATGTTTTAAATAAATATAAAAATGAGTTAAAAATTGATGATATTTTATGGAATGTTGAGATTTTAAATAAAAAGGGAGCTGAGTTTGAGCTTGATGTAGTAGTCTCAAAAGGATACACTCTTTATGGTTTTAGTGTAACTACTGATAAAACAAAGAAATTAATTAAATCTAAAACTTTTGAAGTTGATAAGAGAGTTGAAGAGATAAGTGGGATAGGCGGTAAATTTGTTATAGTTGGTTTTGGAGATAAGGAGGAGATGGAAAGAGTAAAAAATGAGATAGGGGATAAAAGAAATAGAGGCGGGTATGAAGTAATAGGAAGAGAAGAACTCTTAGATGAAAATAAACTTTTAGAAAAATTGAAGGCAATTTTCAGATGAGAGGTAAAGTTGAACTTATAAAAAAAGGATTTGGAAAAATAGTTTTTGAAGATAAAGAGAGTCCTGTTTTGAATTTGCCAATGGAAGTAGAGGATGGAGATATCGTAGAAGTTGAGTTTGAAAATGAGAGAATGGATAAGATTAAAAAATTTGTTGCATATTCTCCTGTTGAGTATTTTGGGAGTGTTATTGGAGATTTTGAGAGAGAAGGCGGAATTATTCTTGTAACTTATCCAAAACTTCTTGGGACGGTAGTTTTTAAAAAGGGCAGATTTAAAAAACAGAGCAGAGTAAAGTTTAGGCTTAAAAAAACTTTTAAAGAGGTAGAAGCTATTGATGTAGAATTTACAAAAGAGTTTTATAAGTGTTTTTTCCCTTCTTTTGGGAGAATGGAAAAAAGAGTTTTAGTACCAAAAAGCGGAGTGGTTGAAGATGTAATAAAGAGTGATAGGTTTGTAATAGAAGGTGAGATTAAAAATGTAGGAAGCAGGGGGTTTGGATTTATAAGAAGTAGGGAAGGGGATGTATTCTTTTTTGTAAATGTATTTGAGAAGGCGTTTGGAAGAGCTCCAAAAAGAGGGGAAAAAGTAATTTTTAGATACAAAAATACCCCAAAAGGAAAAACGGCAATATATTTTTACAAACAGATACCTACACTTCCAAAAAATAAGCAATATTTTATACTCGATGGCAAAAGGCTTCCCCTTGCATTTTATGAAAAATTTTTTAAATCTTCTCCTGAAATTGGGGACTTAGTTTATTATATTGAAGAGGATGGTAAGGTTAAATTCAGAAAAGATGATAAAGAAATAGAAAAATATATATTTATAAAAGATGAGAGAGGAGATTTTGCAAGAGGAAAAGTAAATTTTATAAACGAAGAGAAAAAATACGGGTTTATAAAATCAAACATAGGCAATGTCTATTTTACTTTTAAACAATTTAATGCTTTTTATAAAACCTCTCCTAAAAGAGGAGATAAAGTAAAGTTTTTTTATGTAAAGA
>JAMOTL010000043.1 GCA_027062285.1 Nautiliaceae bacterium | reverse complement strand
AAAATAGTTTTCTCCTCCGAATCCTAAAAAGCCGAGGGTTGCAAAAGAGATATTAATGCTGTAATCCGGTTTTTTAATGTTTTTTAAATATACTTCTTTTAGTTTATAAAAAGGGATTTTTTTATTGTCGTCTTTAAGACTTAGAGTTTGAGGGATAAAAAGAGTAAAATCTTTATTTTTATTTACCATTTTTGTTTTTCTTTCTAAATCTTTCATATTTTTTACATAAATTAAAGTTACTTTCTTTTCGAAAATCGTACCTTTTATTTCTGACATTATTTGACGGGTTCCTATTTCGCCTATCCCTTTTGAGTAAAGAATTGCGATTTTTTTAATAGGTTTTATTTTATTAAACGCTTTTAAAATCTCAGCGGTATAAAATTTTTCATAAACCCCGCATATATTATTATCGGGCAGGTTATATTCTTTTTTATATTTTTCAAAAGGATAGTTTAACCCCGAAAAAACGACAGGAATGCCTTTTTTTGAAGCAGGTATTCCTACATATTTAAATGCTGCGTCGTCAAATGTAACGAGATATCGGTATTTAGTTATATTTTCTAAAATTTTTTTTGCTTTTTTTTGAATTTTTTCTTTTGGAATTACTCTGGAATTTAAAAAAACGATATCAAAATCACTCTCTTTGTAACCAATAGAATACAATTTAGATAAAAATCCATAAAGTTGGGGCATACCGCACTGGTCTTTTGTGTCGTAAGAGTTTACGATAAGAATCTTTGCGAACAAAAAAGAAGTGAAAAAAGCGTGTAAAAATATTTTATTAATAAATCCGATTATAAGTCCTTTTTAAGGACTTATTATATCTAAATTTGATATAATTTTGAAAAAAGGCTAAATATGCTTATTAAAGAAGCTCAAGTCCCTTTCATAGCAAGAAAAATAGCTACGGATTTATTAAATAGCGGTTATGTAACTTTCCCAAAAGGTATGGATTTAGCGATAAAAGAGATAGAAGAAATTATTATGGACGATGTTTTATGGGAAAGAGAAATTGAAGATAAAGCAAGAGAAATTTTAACCAAACAAGAAGAAGAAAATGAATTTTTGTTTTATGACGTGGATAGAAGAGAGCTTTTTAAACTAATTAAGAAAAAAATTGCCGAAGAAGAAGGTTTTCACATTAAAAAAGAAGACCGATTCGATGATTTGGCGGCATATATGGTAAAAGAGCTGTGGGATAACGAGATAATTGACTATGATGTTCTTGACGGTAAGATAAAAAATATAATATTTAATTCAATTATGGAATTTTTAAACAGAGAATTAGAAGCCAGAGATGCCGTTTATAGAAAAATAGAAAATTATAAAAGACCGCTTGTACCGGGAAGTGATGAGTGGGAGCTTGTATTTCAAAGACTTTATGAACAAGAGCTTAGAAAAAGAGGACTTATTTAAAAGGATTAAAATGAAAGTAAGTATTTTACTTGAAAACGGAATGTTTTTTGAAGCTAAAGGTTTTGGTGCCGAAGGGACTGAAGTCGGAGAGATAGTGTTTAATACTTCAATGACGGGCTATCAGGAAATTATTACCGATCCGAGTTATGCCGGTCAGTTTGTTGTTTTTACAATGCCTGAGATTGGAAATGTGGGTGTAAATAAAGATGATATGGAAAGCAAAGGAGCCTGGCTTAAAGGTGTAATCGTTAGAGAGTATGTAGATAAATTTTCAAATTTTAGAGGCGAAAAGTCTTTAAGTGAATTTTTAAAAGAGCAGGGAATTTTAGGAATTAGTGATATTGATACTAGATTTTTGACTAAAACGATAAGACATGAGGGTGCTATGATGATGATAGCATCTACTGAAATACATGATAAAGAAGAACTTGAAAAAATTTTAGAATCGTCTCCAAGAATTGAAGAGGTGGATTATATAAAAGAAGTAACGACAAAAGAACCTTACATTCATCCGCACGGTGCTTGGGATGATAAAGAGTTTAAATATAAAGAAAAAAACACAAATAAAAAAATTGCCGTATTTGACTTTGGAGTAAAAAGAAATATTTTAAATGAACTTACCGAAGCCGGTATGGAATGTCTTGTATTGCCTGCGTCTACTTCAGCCGAAGAAATTATAGAAATGTTTAACAACAAAGAAATAGGAGGAGTGTTTTTAAGTAACGGCCCCGGGGACCCTCTGATTTTAAAAGATATTCATGAGAAAATAAAAAAACTTCTTGAAGCCAAGATTCCTATGTTTGGAATTTGTCTTGGACATCAGCTTTTAAGTATTTCTCACGGATATCCTACATTTAAGCTGAAATTCGGACATCACGGTGGAAATCATCCGGTTAAAAATATGATCGGAAGAAAACCTGTTGTAGAAATTACAGCTCAAAACCATAATTATAATGTGCCGGAAAATATAAGAGAAGTGGCAGAAATCACCCATATGAATCTTTTTGACGGAACAATAGAAGGTGTAAAATATAAAGATGAGCCTGTTTTTTCCGTACAGCATCATCCGGAGGCAAGTCCTGGACCGCATGATAGCAAATATGTATTTAAAGAGTTTTATAAGATAGTAAAATGAATTTGCGAATAATCCACAAGCTTATGTTTGGGATTTTTATTCTTTTTATAATTTTTGTAGCTATTTTTTCTCTAATGGCTACTTTTTTGACATCTCCTTTAATTTCTTTGGTTCTATTTCTCTTTTTGATATATTTGGCCTATTTTTTGTTGATAAAATTTTTGATGGAGGAATGATATTAATGATAAACTAAAAAAATTTTTATATTTTTTAATATTTGCATTAGTAGTTATAAGTGTGAATTTTTTTATTTATTTTCAATATGACAAAAGTAAAAAAATATATTTAAAAGACCAGTACCAGCTTTTTACTCATATCGTGGAGACTTCGACTGTTTCTTTAAATAATATAGCCGACACCGTTTTTTATTTGAGAATAAATAAACCCGAAATATTAAAAATTATTTTTGAAGCTGAAAAAAATAAGAAGAACTGGAAAAAATTAAGAAACAAATTAATTAAAATACTAATGCCCGATTATAAATTTTTGAAAAAGTACGGAATCAGACAGCTTCATTTTCATCTTAAAGAAGCCGTGAGTTTTATTCGATTTCATAGACTTGATAAATATGGCGATTCTTTAAAAAAGATCAGACCTTCATTGGTATTGGCAAATAAATATAAGAAAATAATCAGAGGTTTTGAAGAAGGCAGAGTATTTAACGGATATAGAAACGTTTATCCTCTTTTTTTTAATGGAGAATTTATAGGAACAGTAGAAATATCTTTTTCGGCAAAAGCTATAATAGATATGATTTATAAAACATATCCCGCATTTTACGGTCTTTTATTAAAAAAATCAAATATTAAAAATAAAGTTTGGAGTTATTTGAATCAAGGTAATAAATATAGAGAAGAGAGTTTGTTTAATAATAATCTTGTTTGGGATAAGAAAGTTTTAGATTATATGATAAAACTTGAATATTTGGATTTTAAGAAACTTAGACATTTGGAGAAACTTTTTTCAAAAGAAATAAATTTAAGCGAAAAAAAAGTTTATGAGTTAAAAGTAGGAAATGAAAATTTTATTTTAATGTTTTTACCTGTTAAAAATATTAGCCATAAAACAGTAGCATATTTTATTTCTCTTAAAAAAGACAGCTATTTGAATAATTTGCGAATACATTATTTAACTTTAAGCCTTATAGTTACTGTTTTATTAATAATTGCTTTTGTATTTATATGGCTTTATTTGGAAAAACGTTCAAAATATTTTAATTTGCTTCAGGAAACGTCATATAAAGATTCTCTTACTAAACTTTTAAACAGAAGAGGACTTTTAAAATCTATTTCACAGATAAACGGTCCGTTTTCTTTGCTGTTTTTAGATATCGATAAATTTAAAAGTATTAATGATACCTTCGGTCATAAAACCGGTGATGAGGTATTAAAAGCCTTAGCAGATGTTTTGCGCAAAAATATAAGAAAAGGTGATTTGGTTGCCAGATGGGGAGGTGAAGAGTTTTTAGTTGTTTTACCTATGTGCGATAAAGACAATGCCATTAAAATAGCACAGAATCTCAGAAAAAAGATAGAGGAATACGAAAATGAAAATATTCCGAAATTTACATCCAGCTTCGGTGTAGTTTCCGATGTAAATATATCTAATTTTGAAGAGAAATTAAATAAAGCGGATGAATATCTTTATAAAGCAAAAAAAGAAGGAAGAAACCGAGTTATTTGGCAATAACCCCTTTATGGATAAGATACAGCAAAATCAATCCTACTATTATTCTATAAATTCCAAAAGGAATAAGTGTATATTTTTTAACAAAACTTAAAAACCATTTTACCGCCACATAACAACTTATAAAACTAACTACAAATCCAACTCCTAAAACTAGAAAGTTTTGGTCTTTAAAAGATGAAATATTTTTGATTAATTCATATCCGCTTGCGGCAAACATTGTTGGAATTGCAAGCAAAAAGCTAAAATCGGCAGCTGTTTTTCTGCTAAGACCGCTAAGCATTCCACCAACTATTGTAGCGCCGCTTCTGCTGGTACCAGGTATAAGGGCAAAAACTTGAAAAACACCTATTGTGAATGCTTGGCGATAAGTTACTTTTTCTATGTTTTTTACTTTTACTTTTTCTTCAGAATATAGTTTTTCTACAATAAAAAACACTATCCCTCCGATTATAAACATCCATGCAACTGTTGTTAAATTAAACAGTTCTTTTATTTGATGTCTTAACAAAAAACCTATGATTGCCAAAGGTAAAAAAGCCAGAATTACTTTTTTCCAAAGTTCTATTTCTTTAAAATTGATTTTATCAAGATAAATCATAACGATTGCAAGAGTGGCTCCGAGTTGAATAATGATTTCAAACGCAACATTTTGAAGGGTTTGTTTTAATCCCAGTAGTGTTGATACCAAAATCATATGAGCAGTTGAAGAAATAGGTAAAAATTCGGTTATTCCTTCTATTATTCCTAAAATAACACTGTCTATTATTGTCATTTGACCCCTTTACAATTTTAATTAAAAAGAATTATAATTAAATAAAAAGAAATTACAATGTATAAGCCGTTTTTTAAAAAACATATTTTAATAGCTCATAGAGGATATAGGGCTTTTTATCCTGAGAATACTATTTTAGCTTTTGAAAAATCACTAAAACTGTTTGATATGTTTGAATTTGACGTTCAGTTTACTAAAGATTTTGAACCTGTTGTTTTTCATGATGAATATTTGCATAGATGTACAAATATAAAAGAAATATTCGGTAAGAATTTGAAAATTAATGAAGTGTCTTTTGATGAAGTTAAAAAACTTGACAATGTTTCTTGGTTTATAAAAAATAATCCTTTTAAGGTTAAAATACCAAAAGAAGTATATAAAATGCATAAAAATTCCATTCCCCATTTAGATGAAGTTTTAGCATTTATTAAAAAAAATCATGCTTATGCCAATTTAGAAATAAAAGCTGCTAATGTAAGTTATAGTATTATTAAAGAAAAATCTTAGATAAAATTAATAAATTCTCATTAAAAGAAAATATTATTATTTCATCCTTTTATCATAATTATCTTAAAAAAATGAAAGGTTTTTATAAAGCGTTATTATTTGAAAAAGAATTGGCGGATGACGAATATATAGAACAGTTTTTTCCTGAGTCGATACATATTGAAAAAAATCTGGCAACTGAAAAAAATATGAAAAAATTAAATAAGTTTGTGGTGAATGTTTATACAGTAAATAAGAGAAAAGAATATTTTTTTAATCTGGGGGCTAAAGGGGTTTTTTGTGATTATTAAAGTTTTTCCCCTTCTTCAAGAATTTTATTAAAAACTTTTAAAGTCATTTTGACATCTTCTAAAGCGTCATGATAATTCGCGTTTTGGTGACCTAAAAAAAATGCAACCGCTTCTTCAAGACGCGGCTGCTTTTTTTTATCAAGTACCACTATATCCCATGAATAAAACATTGTATCGAAAATAGGTATATCTATAATATTTGGAAAATGCTTTGCCCTTTCAAGCTCTCTTTTTAATACCCCGAAATCATAAAATACATTATGTCCTACTACCATATCAAGAGAATTGAAAATTCCTAAAATTTCATCTTTTTTTTCTAAAAAGGTGGGTTTGTTTTCTAAGTCTTCTTGTTTTATTTTATGAACTTCATATGCTTCTTCGCTGATTTTTGCTTTTGGATTTAAAAATTCATAAATTTCTTTTGTATCCATACTTTCCATATCTTGAATTACAATCGCATAAGAAATTATATATCCATAAATATCAGTGGTTTCCGTATCGAATACGCCTATTTTTTTTACTTTTGCTTCTTTTGGAGTGTTTTTCAAATCGTTTATGTAAAATTTTAAGAATTCTTTGCTTGAAAAAGCTTTTTGAGAAGGAATAGGTTTTAGTCTTTTCATAATCCCGTCTCTTTCTAATATTGTAGAGACTAAATAATCCTGATAATTCCTAAAAATAATATTTTCATGAATATCTTCTTTTAAACATTTGCTAAGATAGCTTTTATCTTTTTTTAATTCGTTAATTGCGTATTCTCTGGTAGTTTTATTAAATATGCTTGCACGACGAAGCGCTTCTATTTTTTGAGGTAGTCTCAAATTTTTCCTTTTTAGTGAAATTATAACAATTTAAGGTATAATTACATATAAAAAAGGTTTTCAATGCCAAAAAGAGAAGATATTAAAACTATACTGCTTATAGGCTCTGGACCGATTGTAATAGGCCAGGCATGTGAATTTGATTATTCAGGCGTTCAAGCCGCAAAAACCTTAAAATCTCTTGGATATAGAGTTGTTCTTATTAATTCAAATCCTGCTACGATTATGACCGACCCTGAATTTGCGGATGCTACTTATATTGAACCGATTACCCCCGAAGTTGTTAAAAAAATTATTGAAAAAGAAAAAGTTGATGCGATTCTTCCTACGATGGGAGGACAGACTGCACTAAACGTAGCTATGGAAATGTACGAAAAGGGGATGCTTGAGGGAGTTGAATTTTTAGGGGCAAATCCTGAAGCTATTAAAAAGGGAGAAGATAGGGAAGCTTTTAAACAAGCTATGGAAAAAATAGGAATGGATTTGCCAAAATCAGCTACCGCCCATACTCTTGATGAAGCAATCGAAATAGCAAAAGAGATAGGCTTTCCTTTGATAGTTAGAGCTGCTTATACTCTTGGTGGACTTGGAAGCGGGGTTGCTTATAATATGGATGAATTTAAAGAACTTGCAAAAACAGGTCTTGAAGCAAGTCCTATCAGTGAAATTGAAATAATGGAAAGTATGCTTGGGTGGAAAGAATATGAAATGGAAGTTATCCGTGACAGGGAAGATAACTGTATTATTGTATGTTCTATAGAAAATTTTGACCCTATGGGAGTTCATACGGGAGATAGTATTACGGTAGCTCCAGCCCTTACTCTTACAGATAAAGAGTATCAAAAAATGAGGGATGCTTCTTTTGCGATTCTTAGAGAAATAGGTGTGGATACGGGAGGAAGTAACGTTCAGTTTGCTATAAATCCTAAAAACGGAAGAATGATAGTTATTGAAATGAACCCAAGAGTTAGTAGAAGCTCTGCTCTTGCTTCTAAGGCTACGGGATATCCGATAGCAAAAGTTGCAACACTTCTTGCTGTAGGTTATACTCTTGATGAAATTAAAAACGATATAACGGGTACTGCTGCAAGTTTTGAGCCTGTAATTGATTACGTAGTTACTAAAATTCCTCGTTTTACATTTGAAAAATTTCCTCAAGCTGACAGCACTCTTACAACTTCAATGAAAAGTGTTGGTGAGGTAATGGCAATTGGCAGAACATTTAAAGAGTCAATTCAAAAAGCGCTGTGTAGTTTAGAAACGGGGCTTGACGGGTTTGAAAGGCGTGAATGTGATGAAGATACTCTTAAAAAGAAACTAAGAATTCCAAATGATGAGAGAATTTTATATGTAGCAGAAGCGTTTAGAAAAGGAAAGAGTGTTGATGAGGTGTTTGAACTTACTCAAATAGACCCGTGGTTTTTGAATCAGATTAAGGAAATCGTAGATTTTG
>JAMOTL010000042.1 GCA_027062285.1 Nautiliaceae bacterium | reverse complement strand
AGATTTATTTTAGATTCCAAATCCCCCATGCAGCCTGTCCTACACTCACTCCGCCGTCATTAATCGGTATCTTTTTATTAAAATACGGGTTTAGTTTTTTATTTATTATACCAAGAAGAGTTTTATTTTGAAACACCCCACCTCCGACAATTACCGGTAAATCATAAATTTTTGAAATATTTTCAATCATTTTAATAATAGAATTTAAAAACACACTTGAAACTCTCTCAAAATCGCCCCTATGTTTTGCCGCAAAATTAAGAAGAGGCCTAAAATCTATCTCTTTATCTATATTCAGTTCAACAGTTTCTTTTATATTAGGGTTATAATATCTCTCAATTAATAGTCCGCTTAAACCTTCCCATTCATTCTTTTCAATCATACCGCAAAGAAATGCCACTATATCAAATATTCTTCCCATAGAGCTTGTCAAAGGAAAAGAGCCGTTTTTTAGAGTTTTTGCTATTTTGTAATTAGGATAATTTTTAGCTAAGTCATCGGTAATTAATGCCACCGCCATATTAGCAGGATTTTTTACCCCCTTTTCGCCTCCAATTAATTTAAAAGGTTTTATATAATGAATTCTCTTATATTTATGCCTATCGGCTATAAATACTTCACCTCCCCAAATTGTCCCGTCATCTCCATATCCGGTACCGTCAAATATAAAACATAGATATTCACCGTCTAAGTCATATTCAAACATAGTAGAAAGCGCATGTGCGTAATGGTGCTGGATTTGATAAGTTTTTTTATTTTGCTTAAAAGCCCATTTTGTAGATTCGTAATATGGGTGCTTATCGCATATTATAATATCTTCATTGAAATCATAAAGTCTTCTAAAAGTTTTAATCGTTCTTTCAAAATATTCAACACTTCCAAGCGTTTGTAAATCTCCTATATGAGGAGATAAAATTAGTTTATCTCCAAAAGAAAGAGAAATTGTGTTTTTTTGATTTGCCCCGACCGCTAAAATATTAAGAGAGTTTTTTGTTTTTATGCTAAAAGGAGCGTACCCCCTTGCACATCTCATAGTAATAATATCTTCTCCAACTGCCTGAACCACACTGTCATCACATGCGTTTATTATATCTCTATTGTTATCAAGAATATAATCCACCACACTTCCAAGCTTTTCTATTAGCTCATTTGAATCTCTGATAATAGGCTCGTCTGAAACATTCGCGCTTGTAGCGACAAGTGGAAAATCCAAAAATTCAAATAAAAGCAGATGAAGAGGAGTATATGGCAAAAACACGCCGTATCTGTCTATTTTATCGGCAATACCCGGGAGTTCTTTTTTCTTTTTTACTAAAACGATAGGTTTTTCATAAGAATTTATTAATTCTTCATCTTTTTGAGTAAGTTTGGCATATTCTTTAATCTGTTCAAGATTTTTAAACATTAAAGCAAACGGCTTTGAGGGTCTTCTTTTTCTTTTTCTAAGTTCCAAAACCGCCTCTTTATTCGTAGCGTCACACATCAGATGAAATCCCCCAAGCCCTTTAACCGCAACGATTTTACCCTCTTTTATTTTATTGGCTATAAATTTTATTTTTTCTATTTCATTATCAAAAGGTATCTCTTTAAAATTTTCACCTTCTAAAACATTGAGTTTAGGGCCGCAGTTATAACAGCTTATAGGTTCTGCATGATATCTTCTATCAAGAGGATTTATATATTCTTTATAGCACTCCTCACACATTTTAAACTTTTTCATTGAGGTGTTTTTTCTGTCATAAGGAATATTTTCTATGATAGTATATCTCGGACCGCAGTTAGTACAGTTTATAAAAGGATAAAAGTATCGTCTGTTGTTTTTATCAAACATCTCTTTAATACATTCATCACAAATCGATTTATCAGGAGAAATTGAAGTCGTTTTTAAAGAATTTTTCGATTCTTTTATTTCAAAGGTTTTATAATTTGCTAAAGGGAGAATTTCTTCTTCAATAGATTCTATCTTAGCTAATGGCGGTAAATTGTTTTTTAGTTCATTTATAAATTTTGAAGCGTTTTTACCTTCAATTTCTATTATAACACCATCACCGCTGTTTAATACAAATCCTTTTAAATTAAGATTTGTAGCTATCTTATAAACACTCGGTCTAAATCCTACACCCTGGACAATTCCATTGATTTTATATCTGTATCTCAAGTGAGACCTTTTTTGAAATTATAATGAAAAAGGGGGAAAATAAAAAAGGAGAAAAAATGAAAAAGCTTTTTGCGTTAACATTATAAAACATTAACATTAATCTTATATTAAGCTAAAAGAAAATTTTTATTATTTACTAAATTTTGAATTAATAACAACACTTCCAAATGCTTCGATCGCCCCTGAAACAGGCAATGCTTTTGGTGTAAAGACTGGATAATTTTTTTCTATATAACAATAAATTTTATTTAAAAATTCTCCTTCGAACAAATCACCTACAATTACAGCCCCATCAAGAGGTGATTCTTTATTTACCTGTTCGTAAGTGTTGCTTAAAAATTCGGCAAAACTTTCAATCACTCCGTAACTTATCAAGTAATTATCAACTCCCGCCAAATTAAAACTCATAGCCGTTCTTATTGCCCATAAAGGATTTAAATTATTGCTTTCAAGTTTATAATCTATTCTCGGTCCTTTTTTCGTCATAGCTTCATTTGCGAATTTTAGAAGTTTTTCAGCCGCACCTTTAATATTATCGTCAAATCCAAGCACACAACCTATAAGTCCCCACAGGTAATAAATTCCTTTTTTCGGACTTTCAATATCAGCATTTAAAGCTTTTTCAAAAAGTTCGGGTCTTTTCTTTGAAAAATTTTCTATAAGTTTTTTACCTGTTTCATTCATAGCGCCTATTAATGAAAAAATTTCTTCGAAATTATCAAAATAAAAATTAAAATCTATATATTCAACTAATCCGAATTTCGGTGAATTTATAAAAATTTTACTTTCATCTTCTTTATAAAAACAAAAACCCATAGTATTTTTATCTTCTAAATTCCATTGATTTAATACACCGTAAAAACCTCCGAATGCAGGTTTCACTTCTTTAAATTCATTAAATTTATACTTTTCAATTCTATCTAAAATAGTTTTTTCATTTTCGCTAAACGCTACATAATCTTTATGTCTGCCTATAATATCATCTTTTATAAAATTTTCGAATTTAGGAATAATCCCCCTATCTCCTTTATACAACAAAATATCTTTTTTGGTAGAATCGGTGACTACGGCTTTTGGTACTTCTTCTATAATAACATCAAAATTCAAATCTATAGGATTTTCAGTTTTTTTAAGACCCAAAAGCGGTTCATCAAGCCCGTCATATAAAATTTCCAATACCATACAGTCAGGTAATTTAACCTCAAACGCCGGAACCGAAAGACCATAGGTTTTTTTGAATTCCAAATTTGTTTTTAAAGTCACAAGCGGTTTTTCAATACTCGCAAGCGCTTTAGCATCACCTTCAAAAGCCATAAAATATTTAGCTACGCTTGCTAAATCTTTTGCTACAACTGTCTCCGCTTCTTCTAAATTACTGCTTATTTCATAAGCCCCGTTCATTGTTTGAATTGAAATTTTATCCCCGCTTTTTATTTTATGTCTTAATGATTCAAATAACTCTTTTGAATTTTCAATTTTACCTTCTGCTTTATATCCGCACACTTCGCAGTGATGAAATATATCATAATAATGTTTACTGTTTTTGTCTTTTACCTCTCTTAAACATTTAGGACAGGGAGGAAGAGAAATATCGGGAAAATCTCTTTTTAAATCGTCTTTAAATTCTTCACTGAGTTCAGCATTAAGTGATCTCAAAAAAATTGAAAGAGGAAGTTCCGATGCCAATTGCTTTGAAAAATTTTCTATTTGTTCCTCACTTCCTTCAACATAAGCGTAAATATGAGTCAAATCTCTACTTAAACCCAATTTTACACCAACACTGTCAGCTACTCTTATACAAATTTTTTCTATAATTCCTTGATTTGAAGGAGTTTCAAAAATAAATTTTAAAATCATTGCTCACTCCCTATTTCTAAACCTCTTAAAGATTCTTCAGGCACCCCTCTTTTATAAGAAATTCTGGCAATTTCCTGTAAATTTACATCCGGATTTTTTACTTTTGCTTTAATTCCTAACTTTTCAAGTTCTGTTATTAAAATTTTTTCCATAAGCTTTGCGGCTTTAAGAACGGGCTTAGTTATAGTAAAAGTGGTGTCTTCCCCAATCACATAAGGAACAACTCCTATAATTTTTGTTTCCGGCAAATCTCCCATCATATGAATCATCTCAAGTGTTTGAAGCATCTCAACTTCATGAGCGCTCCCCTGCCAACTGACACATTCCGGAACATCTAAAAAGTCAAAAAAATAAACATCCCCTATTTCAGCTTCATCCACATCTACCGTATCAAATACAAACACTTTATCATATTCCACGATTATCGGTATGAGTCTTTGAGCTAGAGTACCACCATCTATAAAATCAACTTGATGAGGACCTTCAAACTCATATTTCTCTTCAAGATAATTAACAAGATGTACACCTATACCCTCATCTCCAAACAATATATTCCCTATGCCCAACACTAATATTTTCATTAAATTCCTTTCAAAAAATAAATTATTAAATTTATCTTTTGAAAGAAAAAGAGGGAAGAAAAATCAGTGGTCTTTATCCTCTTTTTCCCATTTCATTCCTGAAAAAATTGCATCCATTCCACCATTTTTACCAAATACAGCATTGTAAACAGCCATATAGATATGAATAAATACTACAATAATAATCGCCCACATAAAAATATGATGCCAAAGTCTTACATAAGCAAGTCCGCCAAAAAAGCTTTCAATTACTTTTGCTAAAGGATATAAAGCTCCTCCAAGACCGTTGTGATAAACTTCGGCATAAAGGGCAAGTCCAGTGAAAATAATACCATAGAAAAATACATATAGCATTGCATAAGCCCAAAATTGTAAAGGATTATAAACCCCTTTTGTATGAGGGTGTTTTGCTATAAGCAAATAATACATTACTTGCTGAATTGCAAGTTTAATATCAAAAGCGTCTTTTAATGAAGCTCTTTCATATTTAGCTTCCGGAAAGAAAAAGAAATAAACAGTTTTATATAAAACAGCTCCTATCATAGCAAAACCGAATATGATATGCCATTCTCTTATCTGAGCGTGTAAAAATCTTGTAGGCTCAGGAGAAACATTGGCATAAGTGATAAAAGGATTTGCCAAATAAAAACCTGTTGCTATTAAAGCAAAAATTGAAATAGCTCTAATCCAGTGTTGCCATCTATACCCGGCGGAAAATTCAATTCCACCGAGATAGTGTCCCATTACTTTTAAAAATTTCATTTTCCCCTCCTTAGCATGCACCGTAAAGTGGGTCTACTTTGAATTCACCAAGTTTTTTACCTTTTACGTCCATAACGTGAACAGCACATGCGATACATGGGTCGTAGCTGTGAATATTTCTGATAACTTCAAGCGGTTTAGAAGGGTCGGCTAATTTCATACCAATAAGATTAATTTCATAAGCACCTTTTTTACCGTTTCCGTCAGCCGGTCCTGCGTTCCATGTTGATGGAACAACCGCTTGCCAGTTTTCAATTTTTCCGTCTTTAATTCTACACCAGTGAGATAGCATTCCTCTTGGAACGTCACCGATGAATCTACCTTTGTATTCTTTGTTTTTGTCGATTACATAAGGCGCTACTGTAGTTTGGTCTACTTTTAGGTTTTCTACTAAGTTATTGAATGCTTCTAGACCATAATCGGCGATTGTTTTAGTTTGAAGCATTCTAGCTGCTGTTCTTCCAAGAGTTGTAAATAACGCTTCTGCCGGAAGTCCTGTTTGAGTCAGGAATTCATCTACAACTTTTCTTACTTTTTCATTACCTTTTGCGTAGTTAACTACCATACACGCAAGTGGTCCAACTTCCATAGGTTCTTTATTGTATCTTGGTGATTTAATCCAAGAATATTTACCTTTAGGATCAGCAACTTTTGCATGAACAACTTTTCCTTCTCCGTCAATACTTTCACCGTCAACATAACCTGTATAATTCGGAACAGTTTCTCCATCATAAGGATGTCTGAATCCTGTATCTTTATACCATGAGTGAGTTACGTCTTCTTCGATTTTTGATTCGTCAATTTCATAATATTTACCAAGGTCGAAATCTTTAATATATCCGCAAGCGTCAAATAGCCATCCGTTTGCGCTAGTTTGCATAGTTCTGTATGCAATATAGTTACCTAAATTATTTTTTTGTACAACGCTAGGTTCGTTTCCGTAAGCAGCCGCCGCCATTACGATATCAGCATAATAAGCTCTGTTTGTATAATCGGCAAGTTCTTTAAATTTAGTCATATATTCAGCAAGTCTTGCCGGATCTTGTAAATCCATAACACAAGTAACACCACCTACTGTTAAACTTTGAGGATGTGGGTTTTTACCACCGAAAATCGCCATCATTTGAGCGGCAATTCTTTGCATTTCAAGTGTTTTTAGATAATGGCTAAGTGCGATTAAATTTTGTTCAGGTGTAAATCTCATTGTTTTATGACCGAAATATGCGTTTTTAAACGGTCCTAAATCACCTTTCTCAGCAAATTTCGCCACTCTTTTTTGAACATCTCTTAAATGATCTTCACCTGTAGCAATCGGTTCATAACCTTTTGGCACATATTTAAACGCTTCTTCACTCGCTTTTTTAGGGTCCGCTTTAAGAGCGCTTACAATATCTACCCAGTCAAGTGCGTGAAGCTGATAGAAATGCACGATATGGTCATGGAAAAACAGCGCAAAATCAAGAAGTGTTCTTGTAAGTTTTGCATTTAGCGGAGGTTCGATACCAAGCGCATTTTCTACAGCCGTAATACCCGCTTTGTAGTGAGAATAAGTACAAACCCCACAAATTCTTTGAGTCATAAATCCGGCATCTCTTGGGTCTCTTCCTTTAAGGATAACCTCAATACCTCTCCATAAAGTCGCACTTGAATAAGCGTCTTTAATTACGTTGTTTTCATCAAGTACAACTTCTACTCTTAAATGCCCTTCTATTCTTGTTATCGGGTCAATTACTACTCTTTTAGCCATCTATTACTCCTTAGGATTTTTAATTGCGCTTAATGCCGCATGAGCTGCTATAGCAACACCTGCTACAGTTAAAATAGTAATACCTACTTTATCCGCTACCGCATCGGCATTTACACTCATAAATTTATGGTCCGCCAATGGCTCTTCATACGGTGCCATTGCATCCCAGAAATCAGGTTCACTACATCCGATACATCCATGTCCCGCCTGAACCGGCCAAGATGTATGTTGGTTGAATCTCTCACGTGAACAGTTATTAAACGTATAAGGACCTTTACATCCTACTTTATATAAACAAAATCCCTGTTCAGCTCCGGCATCACCGAATTCTTCTACGAATTCACCTGCGTCAAAGTGACCTCTTCTTTCACATAGGTCGTGAATTCTAAGCCCGTAAGCCCATTTTGGTCTGTTGAAGTTATCAACTGCCGGAAGTGCTCCAAATAAAATCACATAAACGATTGTCCCTACAATATTTTTAGCGCTTGGAGGACATCCCGGTACATTAATTACAGGTTTATTCAAAACTTTACTGATTCCAACTGTTCCTGTCGGATTTGGATAAGCAGCTTGAATACCACCGAAACTACTACAAGTACCTACAGCAATAATAGCACCTGCTTTTTCAGCACTTCTTTTTAATTTCTCAAGACCAGTTTCAGCGTGAGGTCCTAATGTTAAATATTCTCCACCGTCTTTAGTAGGCACACCACCTTCTACACATAAAACATATCTGCCGGCAAATTTTTCAAGTGCTTCTTCGTAATTCTCTTCAGCCTGCCATCCTGCTGCCGCCATAAGAGTATCGTGATATTGAAGATTAATGTAATTGAAGATTAAATCATCAACAGTAGGCGCGTCACTTCTTACTAAACTTTCACTACACCCAGTACATTCGGCAAGATGTAGCCATACAACAGGTAATCTGTCACTAACTTCGGCAGCTTCTGCAACTATTGGTGCAAAACTAGCCGGTAATCCCAACGTAGCAGCAAGTGCCGCTGACCATTTTAAAAAATCCCTTCTTGTAAATCCATGCTCTTCTAATACTTCTTTGATTGATTTAGAACCAATACCAGGAAGTTTTCTGAGAGCTTCGATTCTTTCTTTCATTTGTTTCATTAAAGCATCGTTCAT
>JAMOTL010000041.1 GCA_027062285.1 Nautiliaceae bacterium | reverse complement strand
ATGTAAATAACGAAAAACTAAAAATATGACAGCGTTGCAGATTTTAACGAAAATTTTGCGTTAAAAAAAGTGCGTCTACCCGTTAGGGCGCTTGTCGTTCGCACTTTTTAGCAAAATTTAAGTGGTGCGTAAGCAAAAAGGAGCACGAAGCTGTTATATTTTTATCTTTGTAGTTTAGTATAAAACAAACCTGCTTATAAATTAAAAATTTTTTAATATTTTCCAAAATTTTGTTATTTTGTTATAATGTATGAAAACATTAAAAGGAGAAAAACATGAAAAAATTGGTAATTAGCGCAGTTTCGGCAGCCGTTTTAGCAACTAGTGCGTTTGCGTATGAATATATCACAATTGGTACCGGCGGTGTTACAGGTGTATATTATCCGACAGGCGGGGCGATTTGTAGAATTATGAATAAGATGAAAAGACAAACGGGTATTAAATGTACTGTTGAATCTACAGGAGGAAGCGTATATAACATTAATGCAATCAAAAAAGGCGAACTTGATTTTGGTATAGCACAGTCTGACGTTGTTTATCAAGCATATAACGGTGAAGGTAAATTTAAAGGAAAGCCGTTTAAAGGTTTAAGAGTTGTTATGTCAATTCATCCGGAATTATTAACTCTTGTTGTAAGAAAAGACAGCGGAATCAAAAATTTCTTTGATTTAAAAGGGCATAGAATTAATATCGGAAACCCTGGAAGCGGTAACGAAGCTGCTGTTAAAACTTTGTTTGATTATTGTAAAAAAATGACTCTTAACGATATAAAAGTAGAGCAACTCAAAGCGGCTGAGTGTCCGAATGCTTTAAAAGATAAAAAAATCGAAGGATATTTTTATATGGTAGGACATCCGACAGCTAATATTAAAGATGCGGCAAATTCTGTTGATATTGACTTAATCTCACTTGATAACGTGCCTGCGGCTCAAAAACTTGTAAAAGAAAAACCTTACTACGCATGGGGTACAATTCCTGCTGGAATGTATAAAGGCGTAAATCATCCAACAAAAACATACGGAGTTAAAGCAATTTTAGTTACAAGTGATAAAATGGATGATAAAACAGTATATTATCTTACAAAAGCAATTCTTGATAACTTCGATAAATTCAAAAGAATGCATCCTGCTTACAAAAATTTAACTAAAAAAGACCTTCTTAAAGGATTTGATTTAAATATGATGCACCCTGGTGCCAAAAAAGCTTTCCAAGAAGCGGGACTTCTTAATTAATTCCCCTTCTTAATTTTCTGCTAAGTAGCCAAGGGGCTTTTTAGCACTAAATTAAGGAGGATTAATGGCTAAACCTGATATACTTGATGTAGATAAAGATCTCGAAAAAGAGATTGATAAAGTCGAAGAAGAAGCTGTTAAAGAAGGCGAGATAGACAAAGATTTAGAAGAAAAAATATTAACTGAACTTGAAGGGCAAAGAAATTTTCCGCCAAATCATATTTATTACTGGGTGATAGCCTTAATAGCGTTTTCATGGTCAATTTATCAATTATATGTAAGCTATTTTCCGGTAAACTCTACAATTGTTAGAAGTATTCACTTGGCATTTGCCATGGTTTTAGCATTTTTAATTTATCCTATTGTTAAAAAACCTAAATTTTTAAAAACAATACCTTGGTATGACTGGGTTTTGGCAATACTTGGGGGACTGGGAGCCGCTTATATAGCCATAGATTATGTAGGTCTTTCAAACAGGCCGGGAGATTATCTGACTCGTGATATAGTTATCGGGGTTATATTTATTATTTTACTCCTTGAAGCCGGAAGAAGAGTTATCGGTATTGCTTTAAGTATAGTGGCTATTGTCTTTTTATTATATGATAAATTTGGAGATGTATTGCCTGAATTGATATCCCACAAACCGGCCTCTATTGAAAAAATCATATCTCAAATGTATTTAACAACCGAAGGAATTTTCGGGGTGCCTCTTGGTGTATCTGCCGGATTTGTATTCTTATTCGTTCTTTTTGGAGCTTTGCTTGAAAGAGCCGGGGCAGGGGAGTATTTTATAAAACTTGCGTATTCGCTTCTTGGGAAGTATAGCGGCGGTCCGGCAAAAGCTAGTGTAGTGGCCAGTGGACTTACGGGAATTATCAGCGGAAGTTCCACGGCTAATGTAGTAACAACAGGTGTTTTTACTATTCCTCTTATGAAAAAAGCCGGGTTTCCTGCTGAAAAAGCTGCGGCTATTGAAGTTGCCGCTTCTACAAACGGTCAGCTTATGCCGCCTGTTATGGGTGCTGCGGCGTTTATTATTGCGGAATTTTTAGGTCTTGCTTATACTGATGTTATTATTGCGGCCGCTATTCCGGCGGTTGTCAGTTATCTGGCTTTGTTTTATATAGTTCATTTAGAAGCTAAAAAGCTTGGATTAAAAGGTGAAGACCCACGCAGACTTCCGCCGAAATGGCAAACGTTTATTAGCGGGCTTCATTATCTGATTCCTGTGGCTTATTTGATGTATGTTTTAATAGTTTTAAGACAGTCGGCACAGATGGCGGCTTTTAGCGCTATTTGGCTTTTAATGGTTATTATGGTTATTCAGTATCCCTTTAAAGCTTTATTTATTGAAAAAAGAAAAATTAAAAAAGAAGATTTTATTCAGGGGTTTATAGATATTTTCCATGGAATGGTAAACGGTGCGAGAAACATGGTGCCTATTGCTCTTGCCACTGCGCTTGCGGGTATAGTTGTGGGAAGTATTACATTAACCGGTATAGGTCAGGTACTGCTTGATGTAATTGATACGCTTTCAAACGGAAATATTTTAATAGTGCTTCTTTTAACGGCGTTTATTTCATTGATTCTTGGAATGGGTCTTCCGACTACCGCAAATTATATCGTGGTGGCCTCACTTACCGCTCCTGTTATGTTACAGTTGGCTCAGGATAACGGCTTTATTATTCCTGCAATTGCCGCTCATTTATTCGTATTTTATTTCGGAATTTTGGCAGACGATACGCCTCCTGTGGGAATTGCGGCTTACGCTGCGGCGGGAATTGCTAAAGCAGACCCGATTAAAACCGGTCTTCAGGGGTTTGCTTATGATATAAGAACGGCAATATTACCGTTTATGTTTTTCTTTAATATGGAGCTGCTTTTAATCAACAGTGTTAATGAATGGGATGTAAATGAATTTACTTTTATTACCGACCCTGTGAAGATTATTATAATATTTATTACGGCTATGCTTGGTATGTTTAGTTTCTCTAGCGCCACACAGGGTTATTTTATTAAACACTGTAATATAATTGAGAGATTTTTATTTTTAATTGCTGTACCGTTTTTTATGTTGCCGAATATTATGACAAAATATTTACATCTTCCAAACGAATATATTTCTTATTTGATTGGGCTTGCTGTTTGGGTTGTTGTTTTCTTGTGGCAAAAATCAAGAAAATAATTTTCTTTTCATTTACCTTCCGTTTACCTTTCTTTTGTATAATTTTTAAAACTGTTAAGGAGTTTATATGCTTATTAATGAAATGATTATTGATGAAAACGGAGTGGCGTTTATCCCGTCTCTTGGAATAAGTTTTCAAATCAATGAAACGGCAAAAGAAATAATAGAGCTTTTAAAAGAAGGTAAAACTAAAGAAGAAATAGTTAAAATATTATCTGAAAAATATGAACGGGATTGGAGAGAAGTTTATATAGATGTAGAAGATTTCTTTATTAAACTTAAAGTATACGGACTTATACAATGAAAATTGCTATAAGTGGTCTTAATAACACGGATAATCCGGCACCGGGTATTCCTGTTGCTAAAAGTTTAAAAGGCCATAATTTAATAGGACTTAGTTATGATCCTAACGAACCTGGTATTTATCAGGGGTTTTTTGAAAAAATATATCTTATGCCGTTTCCGAGCGTTGGATGGGAAGATACAAAAGAGAGAATTCTTGAAATAAAACGAAAAAGTAACATTGAAGCAATTATTCCGAATCTTGATGCTGAACTCCCGATGTATATAAAAAATCAAAACCTATTAAAAGATATTGGAATAAAAACATTTTTACCGAGTCTTGAAAATTTTGAAATGAGAGAAAAGAGAAAACTTTCTGAGTTTAGTAAAAAACTTGGTGTAAAACATCCAAAAACAATTGAAGTCATATCCCTGGACGATTTAATAAAAGCGGTAAAAGAAATAGGATTTCCTGTAATGGTAAAAGGAAATTATTATAAAGCGTATATTGCTTATAATCTTGATGAGGCGGTTGAATATTTTTATAAAATATCAAATGAATGGGGTTTCCCTCTTTTAATTCAGGAAGTCATAAGCGGAGTAGAAATAAATTACGTAGGATTTGCCGATGGTGAACTTTTAGGAGGAGTTGGAATTAAAAAACTAACAACAACCGAACTTGGTAAAGTCTGGAGTGCCATAAGTATCGATAATAAAGAACTGCTGAATTTAGCAAAAAAATTTGTAGAAATTACCGGATGGAGAGGAGCGTTTGAACTTGAAGCAATAGTTAATGGTAATGAAATTTATTTAATAGAAATAAATCCGAGATTTCCGGCATGGGTGTATTTTGCCACGGCGCTTGGTATAAATCTTCCTGAAATGATGGTGGATTTGATGGAAGGTAAAAAAGTAGAAAAAAAATTAAACTATCCGTTTGAAAAAATGTATATTAGATATGTAGAGGAAACGGTAACTGATTTTTCACAATTTACAACATTACTTACAAAAAAAGAGCTTTAAGGAGCAAAAATGAAATATGTAAAACCTACTATTAACAGAGTTGATTTTAATTTAGCTAGTAAATATGGAAGTCCTCTGAAAACTCAGAGAATAAAAAACGATATAGACGGTGTAAATGTAAAAGAACTGACAGAAACATTTGGGAGTCCTCTTTTTGTTTTTTCTCAAAGGCAAATAGAAGAAAAATATAATGAATTTAAAGAAGCATTCTCAAGTAGATATCCTGAAGTTGAATTTTGGTGGAGTTATAAAACAAATTATCTTGATGCCATATGTAAAGTTTTTCATAATCTCGGCAGCAAAGCTGAGGTGGTGAGCGAATTTGAGTATCAAAAAGCTAGACATCTTGGAATTGAGGGTAAAGATATTATTTTTAACGGACCTTATAAACCAAAAGAAGCCTTAAAAGTGGCGGTGGAAGAGGGTGCTAAAATTCATATTGACCATTGGTATGAGATAAATGACCTTGAAGAGATAGCAGAAGAACTCGGAAGAGAAATTCCTGTAACTATCAGATGTAATATGGATACGGGGGTTTATCCGGCATGGAGCAGATTCGGTTTTAATATCGATAACGGTGAAGCATATGATGCTGTAAAGAGAATTTTTGAAGGTAAAAAACTGATACTTACAGGACTTCATTCTCATATCGGAACATTTATGTTAAGTACCGAAGCTTATAAAAATGAAACGATTAAACTTATTAAATTAAAAAATAAAATAGAAGAAGATTTTGGTTTTAATATTGAATATATAGATGTAGGGGGCGGCTTTGCTTCAAAAAACAGATTAAAAGGAATATATCAGCCTCCTGAAGTTATAGTACCTACTCCTGATGAATACGCAGAAGCTATTACAAATGCTATTTATGAGTACAATAAAGGTAAACTACCAAAACTATATTTAGAAACGGGAAGAGCTTTAATTGATGAAGCGGGGTATCTTTTGACTACGGTATTTGCTTCAAAAAGACTGCCTGATGGTAAAAAAAGCTATATTGTTGATGCCGGGGTTAATCTACTTTATACAGCTTTTTGGTATAACTTTGAAATATTCTTAGATAAAAGATATGAAGGCCTTAATGAACCGAGCCAAATTAACGGGCCGTTATGTATGAATATAGACATAATAAATGAAAATATTATGCTGCCTCCGCTTGATAGAGGAACTGTTATGACTATATGGCCTGTTGGAGCGTATAATGTTACTCAGTGGATGCAATTTATCAGATACAGACCGGCTGTTGTTTTAATCGACAAAGATTCAAATCCTCATTTAATCAGAGAAAAAGAGGATTTGAGTGATATAATCAGAAGAGAAAAACTTCCGGATTATTTAAAGTAAGATGGATAAGATAAAAATTTTATTCAAACCTTTTGCCTCTATTCTCTTTTTAAGAGATTACATACTTGGGGTTTTTGTTTTTCTTTTATCTTTTTTATTACCAAGTGTTGCTATTCTTGGCATGGTTAGTCTGATTTCAACTATTATCTTTGCCGAGTTTATTAAGATAAGAGATGAATATTTAAAATACGGTTTTTATCTTTATAATTCTCTTTTAGTTGGTATGGGGGTTGGGTATTTTTATGATGTAAGCTTAATTACGATAATCATAACAATAATACTTTCTATTTTTACTTTTTTATTTTCTTTTGGTCTTCATAAAATTTTTTCTTATTGGTATATGCCTATATTATCTCTTCCGTTTGCTTTTATGAGTATGGTGTTTTATTTAGCCAGTCTTAAATATACCACACTTTTAAGTAATCTTATAAGTAAATATACCGTATTTGACATACAGATAAATTATGAACTTATTAGTAGTTATTTTAAATCATTGGGAGCTATATTTTTTCTGCCTTATAATATTGCCGGAATTATAATTATGTTTATAATACTGTTTTATTCAAGAATTATGTTTATAATGTCCGTTTTAGGATTTTTGGCAGGGGTTTATTTTCATTCTCTTTTTGTTCCATTATATTCAGCAATTCATTCGCCTTATAATTTTAATTTTATTTTAATTGCAATAGCACTTGGGGGCGTGTTTTTAATACCAAATTTAAAAAATTATTTTCTTGCGATATTAGGGGTTTTATTAAGCGTGTTATTAATTGATTCAATGGAAGTGTTTTTTAATATGTATTCACTTCCCGTATATACTATGCCTTTTAATATTGTTGTATTGCTTTTTTTAATGCTTTTGTATTGGATAGGATATAAATACTATAATTTTTATATTAAAGAAACTCCTGAAAAGAGTCTTTTATATTATTTAAGTAACATTTACAGATTTGGAGGTAACGATATAAAAATATATCTTCCATTTACCGGTAAGTGGACTGTATATCAGACATTTGACGGAGAGTGGACTCATAAAGGGAAATGGAAATACGCATATGATTTTGTAATTAGGAAAAATGGAAAAACTTATGCCAATGACGGACTTTTTTTGGAAGATTATTATGCTTTTGGAAAACCGGTTATAGCGCCTATCAACGGATATATAGTGGCTTTAAGAGATGATTTGCCGGATAATTTTATAGGAAATGTCGATAGAATTAATAATTGGGGGAATTATATTATCATAAAAAGCGATTACGGTTTTTATGTAGAGATATCACATCTCATGCAACATTCAATTACCGTAAAAGTCGGAGATTATGTAAAATATGGAGATATTTTAGGAAAATGCGGCAACAGTGGATATTCTCCGGAGCCACATATTCATATTCAGGTCCAAAAATACCCATATCTTGGTAGTGAAACAGTTCCATTTAAATTTGTTGAATATATTAAGAATAGATTTTTATATTTTTATACCTTGCCTAAAAAAGACGAAGAAGTTGAACCTTTAGTAGTTGATAAATCATCAAAACTAAGACTTAATTTTATTTTAGATGAAGTTTATAAATATGAAGTAATGAAAAATGAAAAAATTACAGAAAAAGTTGAGTTTAAAGTAAATATGAATGAAAATGGAGAATTTTATTTTAAAGATAGTGAAGATAACAGACTTTATTTTAATTCGGCGGAAAAGTTTTTTTATTTTTATAAATATGAAGGAGGCGAATCATATTTAAAAGAACTTTTTAAACTTGCTCCAAAAATTCCTTTTATAAATCAAAAAGTAAAATTTATCGATATTTTACCGATTGACATTCTATATCGAGGAATTAAATTGATTTTTCAAGAGCTTTTAATTTCGTTTAATTATAAAATTTTTGAAAAAAAATTCATTTACGAAAAAGATTTTTTATCACTTAAATCTAAATTCGGGGAAGTTGTATTTAGTTTTTATGAAAAAGGATTTGATAAAATCATTTTAAAAGATACTATATTAAGGAGAATTTATGAAGAAAATAATAATACTAATTAGCTTGGCTGTTTTTAGTTTTGCTTTGAATTATGAGAAAATTAGAGAAGCATATTATAAATCATACAATTATGAAAAGATGGGGGATTACAAAGATGCCATTAAGGTTTTAATCCCGGTTTATGAAACGTATCCTAACGGATA
>JAMOTL010000040.1 GCA_027062285.1 Nautiliaceae bacterium | reverse complement strand
CTGAAATTTTAAAAAACTACGCACTTGAAGAGAATTCAAAAAAAGCGCTTGAACATTTTGTGCAAAATTACAACCCTCAAAAACTTGCCGAAGAATATGATGAAATCTTTTATGATCTCTCACAAGACCCCGTGCCTACAACCGCATCATTTTATGACGAAGAAATCGAAAACGGCAAAATGAAAGTAAAAATGGTTGATATTGTACTCAGTTCTAAATTCAGAAAAAACGAAGAATATAAGGACAGTGAGGATGATATAGGGTTTATTTTACCGTTTATGCAGTATTTGATTTTAGAAAAGTTAAAAGGCGATGAAAAATCAGAATGGCTTGAAGGAAAAACGTTTGACGTTCTAAATACTTTCATAGATGATTTTATAGAAAACGTTTATATGCATCAAGCTGCAAACCTTTACAAAGATATTGCGGTTGTTTTAAAAGCGTTTATTGAAAGTGAAAGAATATTCCTTGAAAAACCAAAACCGGTAATTGAAAAAGTTAAAAAAGAAACATGCGACGTTTGCATAGCTGATGAAGAAGCGGCACTCAGAAAAAAACGTAAGAAAAAAGAGAGCGAAAGCTTAGTTTGTAACCTTGAAGAAGGCGGAGATGTTGAGGATGAAGTTTAATTTAATTGAGAATGGAGAATGGAGAATTGAAAATAATTATGCGGAATGTAAATCCGGGGCCCCAAAAAACGTAAGTTTTGTGGGGCTTTAAGAGATAACCGCAGGGCTTAACCGAGTCCTGCCGTTATCTCTTAGGAGATAAATCCGTAAAATCCGGAGTCCCCAAAAAGTTGAAAACTTTTTGGGGTAAAATCCGGGGGCCCCAAAAAACGTAAGTTTTGTGGGGCATAATTCAGGGACCCCGAAAAATCGCAAGATTTTTAGGGAAAACTAAAAAAGGAGCAAAAATGAAAAGAAGAAGCTTTTTAAAAGGAGCTCTTGGAATCGGAGCACTGAGTGTCGCTTCTTCAACATTGGCCTTTGCCAAATCCGTACAGCCGGATTATGACAACGGTGTGGTAAGAGGACACTCACCGAAAAAAGAGATTCTTTATCGCAAAACCAAAAACTGGGAAATTTATTACAAAAACGCCATTTAAGGAGAAAAAATGAGCTCACTAGAGAAAATGAATCCGAAAGTGGGTAGAAGGGCCTTTTTGAAAATGGCGGCATTATCAGGAGTAGCTGGTGCTACAATGCTAAGCGCAGCACCTGCTGTTAGAAATGCCACCGATGAAGAGATTAAAGACCCGTACCCTGGAAGTAAAAAAGTCAAAACTGTATGTACTACATGTTCAGTTGGGTGTGGAATTATAGCAGAAGTTCACAACGGTGTGTGGGTTAGACAGGAAGTCGCACAAGACCATCCTATCAGTCACGGAAGCCACTGCTGTAAAGGTATTGATTCAATCGATTATGTTAGAACTGAAAAAAGAGTTAAACATCCTCTTAAAAAAGTAAACGGTAAATGGAAAAGAATAAGCTGGGATGAAGCGGTAAACGAAATCAGCGAAAAAATGCTTCAGATTAGAAAAGAGAGCGGACCTGATGCTGCAATGTTTTTGGGAAGTGCCAAAATGAGCACCGAACAGGCATATTATTTCAGAAAATTCGCAGCAATGTGGGGGACAAACAATATAGATCACCAAGCAAGGATTTGACACAGCGCAACAGTCGCGGGGGTCGCGAACACATGGGGTTATGGCGCTATGACAAATCATCTTGGAGATATTCAAAATTCAAAAGCCATTATTATTTTCGGAGCTAATCCTGCGGTAAACCATCCTGTAGGATTTAAACATATCCTAAAAGCAAAAGAAAGAAACGACGCACTGTTAATCGTAATCGATCCTAGATATACGAAAACGGCTGCAAAAGCAGACCTTTATGCAAAAATAAGACCTGGAACGGATATTCCGTTTATGTATGGAATGCTTCACTTAATTTTCAAACACG
>JAMOTL010000039.1 GCA_027062285.1 Nautiliaceae bacterium | reverse complement strand
GATTATATTTTACGATAATCGGATTGTCCCAATATTCTATCGTCCCTAAAACAATTCCCTCAACAGCGGCTTCGCTTAGTTTAAGATTTTTAACTCCTGGAATGTTGTAACTTAATACAATACCGCCTACTACTGTCGGAAATTGATAAAGTTTAGCTTTTTTAAGAGTTCTTGGACTTAAAGGTTTATCGGTTCCTCCAAAATCAACATGTCTTAAAGCCACTTCTTTTATACCTGTTCCGCTTCCGGTAGGTGTATAATTTACTTTATTATTTGTTTCCTGATAATACCCTTTTATCCATTGTTTATAAACAGGATATGGAAAAGACGCACCGGTTCCGTTAATACTCCAGGCAAAAGAACTAACAGCAGCCAATGCAAGTGAAGCTATTATTTTTTTCATTTTCTCTCCTTTTTATTTTGTTGGCAAAATTATAAAAAAGAAAAATAACAATTCAATAACAATCCTAAAAAAGCCTCTATGATATAATTAACGAAAAAAGGAACTATAATGTTAATAGAAAATAAACTAAACGAATTAAACGAAAAATTTTATATGTATGTAAGCGCAATTGAAGAATCTTTACAAAAAAAAGATTTAACGGATGAGTTTTTTTTAATAGACTTAAAAGAGTTTGACAATGAAATCATAAAGGTTTTAGCTCTTTATCATCCTCAGGGAGAATTTCTAAGACTCGCCGTAGCATATCTGAAAATAACATCCTTTTTAGCTAAAATTAAAAAATCGGTAAAATCGTTTATAAAAAAATATAACTTCGAAAATGAAAAAATAGACGCCCTTTATCAAAATGCTTTAAGTTCAATTACAACTTTGAAACTCTCAATCAAAAGCGATAATATTGAAGATGCCTACTCTACGATTATAAGTTACGAAAAAATCGCCGATGAAATATATAAGGAACTGGTACTTCAAATGAAAGAAGAAGAAAATATAGATATTATTTTAAAAACATTAAATATCGCAAAAAAACTTGAAAGAATAAGCGACAGCGTAAAAACCATAGCAAAATATCTGCTTTTTGCCAAAGAAGGTATCGATATTTAAAGGAGAATTATGTTAATAGCCATAATCGAAGACGAAGAAGATTTACTAGAACTTCTTGAATTTAATTTGCAAAAAGAAGGATATGATGTGGTGGGGTTTTTAAGCCCAAAAAAAATAAAAGATTTTTTAGAAGAAGAATCACCCGATTTACTTATAGTAGATAGAAATCTTCCATTTATGGAAGGAAGCAGACTCGTAAAAGAAATAAGAGAGGAAGGCTATGAAATACCGGTAATTTTTTTAACGGCAAAAAACAGCGAAGAAAATATTTTAGAGGGCTTTGAAGCAGGCTGCGATGATTATATTACAAAACCTTTTAGCATGAAAGAACTGATCGCCAGAGTAAAAGCCGTATTAAAAAGAAACAGAAAATTTCATGATATTATCACTTATAAAAACGCAAAGCTCGATATAAACAACCATACCTTGACAATTGAGGGTATAGAAATACCTCTAACCAATAACGAATTTACACTTCTAAAAGTTTTTTTTGAAAATCCAAACAATATTATTCCAAAAAGTCAAATAGCCGATATTTTGGAAATAGGCGAAAAAAGCGTAAATGTTGCTATCAGCAGATTAAATCATAAAACAAATCTGCTTGAATCGATAAGAGGAATAGGATATAGGTTAAAATGAAAAAAATGCTTAAAAATTTTTTATTTAAAGAAGAATTAAAAGAGCTTGAAGATTTAAGAAAAGAAAATAAAAGATTAAAAAAAGAGAATAAAAAATTAAAAATTACAAACTCCTTTAAAGATGAAGTAATTTCAGCTATATCTCATGAATTCAAAAACCCTATTTCTATTATCAACGGATATATCGAAACTATAATTCATACAAATTTAGACGAAAAAACCAAAATGAAATTCTTAAAAAAAATTCAAAAAAACACAAAACGGTTATCAGAACTGCTTGATAGACTCTATTTAATAACCAAACTTGAAAATAAAAAACTCAAACCAAAATTCAGCGTCTTCAGAGTTGATGAATGCGCAAAAAATCTAATTGAAAGCATAGACGAGGAAAGAATTGTTTTAAAAGCTGAAAAAACATTAATTTACGCAGATAAAAATCTCTTTGAAATAGTATTACAAAATCTCATCTCAAACGCTTTGAAATATTCAAAAAAAGAAATTACCGTAAAAATCGGCAGCATAGTTGAAGTTATCGATAAAGGCCAGGGAATAGAAGAAAAAGACATTGAAATGATTAAAGAAAAATTTTACAGAGTGGCGAAAAACGACTGGGATAATTCATTGGGATTAGGGTTAACGATAGTGGAACATATTTTAAAACTTCACGGGACCACTCTTCAAATAGAAAGCAAAAAAGGAAAAGGAAGCAGATTTTATTTTGATATTACTTCATTAAAAGATAAGGTATCCCAAGCACAATAGAAGTAAGTATTAAAAGTCCTATAAAAATCCCTCCCATAAACAGCCAGAAATTAAAAGGTTTTTTTTCGTTTTTATTTTCTTCATTCATTACATATCTCCTTTACATCTCTAAAACTGGCTTTGACATACGTAGTATCTTCCGGAGTACATAAAAGTACCCCGTCATCAGGCGACATTAAATTAAACAAATCTTCAAGCGCGTCAATATTAAGCGATTTATAACCCTTTTCTTTTAAATAAGCAATACTTTGTAAATCGTTTACAGCAAAAATCACTTCTTCATTAAGCTCTTTTACTCTTTCAATAGCTTTGTCTATTCTTTTTAATCTATCTTCTTTATTTTTATCTCCGGTATAAACATAACAATACTTAATCATTAATTTCCTTTTTTGGACTATTATAACAAATTAAGGCACTGACTAAATAAAGTAAAACAATTGTAAATTTTAATGTAATAAAAGCGTTAAAAAAGTGCACCTAAAGTGTAACGGTTTGCACTTTTTAGCTTTTAGGACATGTTTAAAAATTTGCTCTCTTGTTGAGCGTATTTAGTCAGTTCCCAAATTAAGACTTTTTTTCTCTCATTTTTATATACATATGAATAATATCAATAGCCGCAGGAGTTACCCCGCTGATTTCACTTGCCTGAAACAGAGTTTTAGGTCTTACTTTTTCAAGTTTTTCAACAACTTCACGGCTAAGTCCCGGAATTCCTCTGTATTCAAAATCCTCTGGAATTTTTACGCTTAGCATCTCTTTCATTTTATCAATCTGTGCTTTTTGTTTTTCGATATAGTGATGATATCTGCTCTCAATAAGTAACTGTTCAAGAGCTTCATCGCTTAAATCTTTAAGCTCAGGAACCATTTTTAACAGTTTTTCTTTATCAAACGTATGACGACCCACTATTTTTCTCAGTTCCATTTTGCTTTGAATTTTTTCTTCACCCATTTCCTGAAGTTTAGCGTTTATTTCTTTATTAGGCGTCACAAACGTTTCATTTAGGTATTTCATACCTTTTTCTATTTCGTTTTGAAGTTTTTGAATTCTTTTATATGTTTCCTCATCAAGAAGTCCAAGTTCATAGCCTTTTGGTCCGAGTCTAAGTATCGCGTTGTCTTCTCTTAAAAGAAGTCTGTACTCGCTTCTGCTTGTAAACATTCTGTAAGGTTCATTTGTCCCTTTTGTTACCAAATCATCAATCAATACTCCTATATACGCTTCATCTCTTCTTAAAATTAAAGGCTCTTTTCCTTCTATTTTAAGTGCCGCGTTTATTCCGGCCATAATACCCTGAGCCGCCGCTTCTTCATATCCGGTGGTTCCGTTTATCTGTCCGGCAAAAAAGAGACCTTCAATCTGTTTTGTTTCAAGAGAATGTTTTAAATTTGTCGGCTGAATAAAGTCATACTCTATCGCATACCCGAATCTGACGATTTTAGCGTTTTCAAGCCCCGGAATTGAATGAATAAAATCTTCCTGAACATCCATCGGAAGAGATGTTGAAAGCCCGTTTAAATAATATTCGGTCGCTTCAATTGTTTGAGGCTCTACAAAAACATGATGTCTTTCTTTATCAGGGAATTTATTCAGTTTATCTTCAATACTTGGACAATACCTTGGGCCTATTCCCTCAATCTGACCCGTAAACAGAGGAGCTCTGTGGAAATTGCTTTTAATAATATCATGAGTCGTTTCGTTTGTATAAGTTATATAACACGGAAGCTGTTTTGGATTGAATTTGCTTTTATCCGTTCGAAAACTAAAAGGTTTAGGATTTTCATCACCCGGTTGAATTTCCATTTTTGAAAAATCAATAGTCCTTGCGTCAATTCTAGCAGTTGTTCCCGTTTTTAGTCTCTCAAGCTTAAATCCCAAATCTTCAAGGGATTTACTTATTTTTTTAGCAGGAAGTTCGTGAAATCTCCCGCCTTCAAGTTTTACGGGTCCAAAATGCATAAGACCTCTCATAAAAGTCCCGGTAGTCAATATAAGGGCTTTTGTTTTATATTCGTTTAAAAGGTTTGTCTTAACTCCGTAAACTTTTCCGTTTTTTACCAAAATTTCATCAACGATTTCCTGAGCTACGGTCAAATTCGGAGTATTTAAAATCTGTGTCCTCATCCAGATTCTGTATCTGTCCATATCTATCTGAGCCCTGCTTCCCCTAACGGCCGGACCTCTGTTTTCATTAAGTACCCTAAACTGAATTCCGGCATTATCGGTAGCAAGCGCCATAAGACCGCCAAGAGCATCTATTTCTTTTACAAGATGCCCCTTAGCAAGCCCCCCGATAGCCGGGTTACAACTAGCAGCCCCGATTTGTTCTACAAGCATCGTTAAAAGCAGGGTTTTTTTACCCATTTTCGCAGCGGCGTTTGCCGCTTCTATTCCGGCATGTCCTCCGCCTACAACTATTACGTCAAATTCTTTCATCAAACTCCTTTAATTCTTCTGCGTTTTTAATATATTTTTTAATTTCATCGACTTTATCGTTTATTTTTAAAAATTCGTCAAATTCTTTCGGTGTTGATACATTCACCATATTTTCATCAAATACATCCAAAAGAATATTGGTATTACCGATAAGCATTAAATATTTTCTTTTGTTGAATTCAAATAATACTATTTTGTTTTTGGCATCAATCGGTTTTTGAATAATCACTCCCATTGATAGTTCGCTTTTTTTCATAGGCAGTTTAGGAGCTTTTTTTCTTATAATCCATAAGATTATAGCAAGAATTATTAAAATTGCAAGCATTATAAAATATGTAAAATAATCTACCGATTTTTGAGGATTTTTAGCCAAAAGTTCTTTTACTTCATTTTTTTTATCTATGGCCGTACTTTTAATTCTAAGCCTTATTCCGTATCCTTCGGGTGTCAAATCAAATTTAGTCGTAAAATTTTCACCTTCTATTTTTACTTTTACTCCCTCTTTATACGGCTTGATTTCTATGGATTTTAAATATTCCTTTTTAAATGTTTTATATATTTCTTTATCGGATTTTATGTTTTTTAAATAAAATTCACTGTTTGAAAGTTTTATGACTTTACCGTCAAATTTAGAATCAAGAGAAAATAACACATCGGTAAATTTTTTATGCTCGAAAAAATCCACATTTATAAGATTAGCGGCAAAAAGCACCGATCCAATTAAAAACAGTAATATTTTTTTCATCAGTTTTCTTTCGTTAAGTAATAAATTAATGAGTTAGCATCTAAAACTTCATTTAATCTTATGGCAAGATTTTTTTCATATACCATAACCTCACCTTTTCCAATAATCCTTCCATTAACATACACTTCGGCACTCTCACCTGCCGGTTTTTTTAAATCGATTATGCTCCCTCTTTGTAAATTAAGTATCTCACGTATCGTCATCTCAATTCTACCAAGATCGCTTTCAAACACTACTTCCGTATCAAGAAGATGTGAATAATCGGGAATTAAGCCTTCTATTTCCTCATCGCTTAATTCATATAGCTCTTCTTTTGCCATTACCTCTCCTTATAAAGTATAAAAAACTTTATTCCTCTACTCTCCAAACAAATAAAATCGTCAAAATCAAGCCCGTGATATTCTCCTAAAAATTCGGGAGTAGATATTTCAAAATTTATATTTTGCTCTCCTGCTATAACTTTAGAATTACCTATTATTAAATTCGCTATCTCTTTTGTCATATCTTCTAAATCATAATCATCTTTATCGCCAAAAAATATTTCACTTACCAATTCTAATTTTTCTTTAGGAACGACTAAATAAATATCATAATTTTTATCCCCACTTATAGATATACGACTTACATACCCCTTTATTTCATTACTTTTGCACTGCTTTATTTCAATTCCAAGTGTATTTGCAAAATTTTCGCAAGCTTTATATAAAATACCGTTCATTCACTTCTCCTTTGTTATAATTTTATCAAAAAAGGATTTTTTTTGATAACTGCTATTATTATCGGCATAATCGTAGGATTTTTCAGCGGTTTCTTAGGAATTGGAGGAGGAACTATACTTGTTCCCGTATTATTGTTTTTAGGTTTTGATTTAAAAGAAGCTATTGGTATAAGTGTCACTCAAATGATGATGAGTTCATTTTACGGAAGTTATTTGAATTATAAAAAAGGTCTTTTAAAAATAAAAAACGGATTATCCTTGGCCTTAGGAGGAGCTATAGGAGCCAGTTTCAGCGGATTTATCGTAAAAAACACCCCAAAAGAAATTTTGGGAGCCGTTTTTTTAACCCTTGTATTAATTGCCATTATAAGATTTTTTATTACGGTAAAAGAACCTCAACAAGAACCCCCGATTGATAACAAAAAACTATTTATTATCGGATTTTTTGTAGGAGCTATTGCTATAAGCGTAGGAGTAGGAGGTGCAATACTCATAACACCTATTTTAGTCGGATTTTTAAAATACAAACTCAAAACCACTGTAAGTCTCAGTCTTTTTTTTGTAGTTTTTTCTTCGGTATTCGGATTTATTTCACAAAGCTTAGCTGGTCATATAAATTACGTAGAAGGTTTTATTATCGGGCTTGCCAGCTTAATAGGTACATATTTCGGTATCAAACTTTATCATAAAATCGACACCAAAATACATAAAAAAATTCTTCTTCTCTGGTATATATTCATTTTCTTTGCTATGATATACAAACTTTACATCAAGGGATAAAATGGATTTAAAGCTTATTGCGGAACTTCTTATCGTATTAATAATCGGATTTAGAATATATGTTCTCAATAGATTCGATATAAAATCGGCAGCAGATAAGCTTTTTGCTCTTTATTATCTAAAAAACCATTATCCGATTTTGGGTTATATAGTGATATTTTATATACTGGAAATAATTTTAATCCAAATATTTTTTCTTAAAATTGTCGATATCGTACTCATTATTCTTTTTACGATGGAAGTATTTGTAATTTACAGGCATATTTTTATCGCATTAAAAACCGATGATAAGGAAGATTATATCGATGTAGTTATAAAAAGAATGTTTACGACATTGACTTACAGCGAATATCAGGAGATTAAAAACGAATTGTTCAAACCACAACCTGCCTGGAAATTATATCTCACAGAAATGATGGTCTTTTTCTTTGCTATTTGGTCAATAGAATTTCAATAATAAAACTTAAACTTTCCTTAAAAATATGATATAATTCGCGATTAACATAAATTATTTTATAATATACAACAGATTAAATGCACTCAACAAGAGTGCAAATTTCTTTACACTTCAAAAAGCTAAAAAGTGCCGTCCACTTCGTTTTATGCGCACTTTTTTAAACGCTTTTTTCCGTTAAAATTTGCAATTGTTTCGCTTTGTTTAGTCTGTTGTATGTTTTAAATATCAATAATATAAAAACAGGAGTGTAAATTGGATAAAATAAAAATTATAGGTGCAAGGGAAAATAATTTAAAAAACATAAATTTAGAAATTCCAAAAAACAATTTAATAGTCTTTACAGGACTTTCCGGAAGCGGGAAAAGTACATTGGCATTTGATACTTTATATGCCGAAGGTCAGAGAAGATATATTGAATCACTTAGTTCATACGCAAGACAGTTTTTACAGCGCACAGGAAAACCCGAAGTCGATAAAATAGAAGGACTAACTCCTGCAATCGCAATAGACCAAAAAACAACATCAAAAAATCCGCGCTCAACCGTAGGAACAGTTACGGAAATATACGATTATTTAAGACTTCTGTATGCCAGAATAGGTATCCAGCACTGTCACTTATGCGGAAAAGAAATTACCCAAATGACACCTCAGGATATTATTAATGAAGTGCTTAAACTGCCAGAAGGCGCAAAAGTAATTATTTACGCTCCGCTGATTAAGGAAAAAAAGGGAGAATTTCAAGATTTACTTGAAAAACTAAGAAAAGAAGGGATAATCAGAGCGTATATTGACGGAGTGATAGTCAGACTTGATGAAGAAATTGAACTTAAAAAAACAAAAAAACACACAATAAAAGCTGTAATAGACAGAGTGGTAATAA
>JAMOTL010000038.1 GCA_027062285.1 Nautiliaceae bacterium | reverse complement strand
AAAGGAGTTGGGGCAAAAGCAATTGAGAGTATCGTCCAAAACAGACCGTTTAAAGACTTGGAAGATTTTATATTAAAAATAGATACGAGCAAAGTCAATAAAAAAGTGCTAGAACAGCTGATAAAATCAGGAGCTTTGGATTCTTTCGGGTATTCAAGAAAAACTCTTTTACAAAATCTTGAGAGTATGCTTGAATTTAAAAAACGCATTGAAGAAAGAAAAAACGCGATAAATCACGAACATTCCCTTTTTGCCGATATAGAAACAGAAGACGAAATACAAGAAAAACTACAAATAAAAGCGACCGACGAATTCGATATGAAAACGCTTCTTGAAGGTGAATACGAAACTCTCGGATTTTATGTCTCAGCCCACCCTCTTGACCCTTATAAAGAAAAAATGAAAAATTTAAAATACAACCTCTCAAGTGAAATAGAAGAAATAATAGGACAAGAAGCACTGCTTGTGGGGAAAATAGAAGGCATGAAAGTGAGAATCTCCAAAAAAGGCAATAAATTCGCCATAGCAAATCTTATGGATTATCACGGAAAAATAGACATTATGATTTTTGAAAGAGATTTGGAAAAACTTCAGGAGTTCAACCTGGACGAACCTATCGCCATAAAAGCACAGGTCGATAAAGTGGGGGAATTTCTAAGAGTAACGTGTAGAAAACTTATGAGTCTTGAAGATGCAGCAAACGAAAAAGCGGCGGTAAAAGATGAAATAACCATTATAGAAAAAGAAATTTCTCATAACTACGAAGAAGATTTATTGGAAATTTATAATCTTTTAATAAAAAACCCGGGTAATAAAAAAGCGATACTTCATCTAAAAACACCTTTTGGATTCAGACTGAAAATAGAAACAAATATCAGGTGTAACTTATGAAAATTTTATTAATTTTTTTAACTTCAATTCTTTTTGCTTGGCAGGTTGATTTTGAAAACGATAAAATCGGCTTATACACAAAACAGGAATGGAAAAAAGATTTTCCAAACGCGACAGGATACCGCTCCAGCGGAATACCTCAAAAAAGAATCTATATAGAAAAAAACGATTCGAAAATACTCTGCGTATATTTTGAAAAAGGTCTATCGAATAAAGGCGGGGCAAAATGGAGAATGCCTATTAAACCTGCAACCGATATTACATTGGAATATAATTTTTATTTTCAAAAAGATTTTGATTTCAACAAAGGCGGAAAACTTCCGGGACTTGGAGGAGGCAGTGCGCCTACCGGTGGCAAACACTCAAAAGACGGATTTAGCGCAAGATTGATGTGGTACTCGTCCGGTACGAAAAACAGCGTAAAATCTCCGAAAAAGGCAAATTTATATTTGTATCTTTATTTACCCGGAAATTCTCAAAAATACGGAATCAATATTCCTCTAAATACGCTAATAATTCCGGGTAAAAAATATCACGTAAAAATATATATATCTAACCAAGGTAATATAAAAGTATGGATAAACGACAAAATAAAAACCTCCGAAAAGTTCGATATTAATAATATTCCTGTAAATCAGTTTCTTTTTCATACTTTTTTCGGAGGTCATACAAAGAAATGGGCAAGCCCGAAAAAACAAAAAGTCTGTTTTGATAATTTTAAAATCAGCCGATAAGTTCTTTTATTTTTTCTTTAAAATTACATAAAAACTGAGGATATTCCTCATCTACTTTACTCAAATCAACATATTCTCTCATAAATTCATCCAATGATATTCCGGATTGTAATCCTAAAGAATATCCTTTAAACATTTCCTTAAGTTTAGGAGAATCAACCAAATCCACCATAGATTCGGCAAAAGCGATAGCCTCATCGATCATACCCTCTCTCCAAAAGCCTATCAGATTATCAAAAAGAGTAACAACTGCGAAAAGTTCTTCTTCATTATCCAAATTAAAAGTTTCATTGTTTGAAAGTTTATATTGATAAAGTGCAAAAGCATCTTCAAAAGCTTTCCTAAACGCTTCTTCAGCAGCCTGTCTATCATTTTTCGTTAATGCGTTTCTAAACTCGACGTAATTCTTTTTAATTTGTAAATTTTCCATTTTTTACCTTTTTTTTATTTAATTTTACCATTTTATTTGCTTTTTTTGTTTTTTACAGATATAATGTCAATGCAAATTTAATTTATTAGGAAAATCACATGAAAACAATTTACGTAGGAAACATCAATTACGACGCTAACGCAGAAGAACTAAAAGATTTATTCTCACAATACGGCGAAGTACTATCAGCAAAAATAATCAATGATAGAGAAACAGGAAGAAGCAAAGGTTTCGGATTTATCGAAATGGAAAGCGGAGCTGAAACAGCAATCGAAGAATTAGACGGAAAAGAATTCCAAGGTAGAAGACTTAGAGTAAACGAAGCAAGACCAAGAGAACAAAGAGTTTAATCTTTGTTTTTTTTGTTTCTTTAAATTTTAGTGACAGAGAGTTATATAACACTTCCTTATAACTTACTTAATTTAAGTAAACTTTAAGAATAAAAAAGTAAAATTTCAAACTTAAAAATATGACCTTAAAGGATTAATATGAAAAAAGGTATCCATCCTGAATACGTAGAGTGTGAAGTTAGTTGTACTTGCGGACACACTTTTAAAATTTTATCAACTAAACCAAATCTAAGAATCGAAGTATGTGACCAATGTCACCCATTCTATACAGGTAAAGAAAGAAATCTTGACGTTGGTGGAAAAGTAGATAAATTTAAGAAAAAATACGGTCTTGCTTAATTGCTAAGCTTCGTTCCAACTCCTATTGGAAATTTAGACGATATATCAAAAAGGGCTCTTTTAGCCCTTCAAAAAGCCGAAATTATCTTCTGTGAAGATACGAGAGTTACTAAAAAACTTCTTAATCTCTTAAATATACCTCTTAATAAAGAATTCATATCACTTCATTCCCATAATGAAGACAAAGTATTATCAAAACTAGACCCCGAAATATTAAAATCAAAAGAGTGCGTATATGTAAGTGATGCGGGAATGCCGGGAATAAGCGATCCGGGAAACAAACTGGTAAAATTCGCTCAAAAACATAATATCCCTTATACGGTAATACCCGGAGCAAACGCCGCACTTACAGCATTCGTAGCAAGCGGATTTGAGGGGGATTTTTGTTTTCACGCATTTTTACCTCATAAAGGAAATGAAAGAAGCGAAAAGTTAAAAGAAATTCTAAACAGCGGCAAAATTGCCATCCTTTACGAATCTCCTCATAGAATAGAAAAACTTTTAAAAGAGTTAAAAGACCTGGCGCCAAATAGAGAAATATTTCTGGCAAAAGAGCTTACAAAAATGCATGAAACTTTTATAAAAGGCAAAGCAAAAGATATAGAACTGCCTAATACCAAAGGCGAATGGGTAATAATAATTGATAAAGCGCCTAAAAGCGAAAAACTTGAACTTTCATATGAAGAAATTAAAAATCTTCCTCTTCCCATAAAAGAAAAATCTAAACTACTTGCGAAAATTTCCGAAAAAAGCGCAAAAGAAATTTATAAAGAATTATCTAAAGATTAAAAGTTATATCATTTTCCAAATTCCCATAATTTTGATAAAATACATCTTATGATAGTTTATGGAAAAAGAGTAGTAGAATACATTATTCAAAAACACCCTGATATTGTTAAAGAAATTCTAATAGCAAAAAAGCTAAGTAAAAACGAGCTGAAAAAATTTAATAAATTCAAAATAAAATTTATAGACAATAGACTAGCTCAAAAATTAAGTCACAATGGAAATCATCAAGGCTTTTTTGCTGAAATCGAATTTACCCCTCAAGAGTGGGATATTGTAGGCGACAAAATACTAGTGCTAGATAACGTAACTGATATGGGAAATATCGGAGCGATAGTAAGAACGGCTTACGCCCTTGGAATTGACCTTTTAATAATCACAGGTATTAAAGATTTAAAATGGGACCGAGTAATCAGAACAAGTGCCGGCGCGGCACTTGATATGAAAATAATTACTTTCCAAAATATTTTAGAGCTTATTAATATTTTAAAAACAAAAGGATATCACTTAATCGGTGCGGATTTGGGAGGAAAATGCCGCCCTTCAAAAAAAGAAAAAATAGCACTGATTATGGGAAATGAGGGAGAAGGTCTAAGTAAAAAAGTAAAAGAGAAATTAGATGAAATCCTTACGATACAAATGAAAAGGAAATTTGATTCGCTTAACGTATCAGTTGCCGCAGGAATACTCATCGATAGGATAACAAATGAATGCTGATCAGTTTTTTGAAAAATATTCGATTGAAGAGATATCAAAAAGAACCAAAATTTCTCCTATTTCTCTTAGATTTATAAAAAATAAAGAGTATGAAAAAATCCCAAGAGTAAAATTTATGGGATTTATTAATATTATTCAAAGAGAATTTAATATAGATTTGAGTGATTTGATAGAAGAGTATAACACTGCTACAAATTCAATTCCTCAAAAAGAAGAAACTTCTAAAACCAAACCTGTAAAAAAAGAAAAAAACAATCTGATTTTTATATTAAGTACAATATTGTTACTGATTACAGGAATAATAATTTATACATACTCTTCTGGGAATAAAAAAAATGAAACAACTGAAGAAACTCCTCTGGAAATTACACAGTTAGAAACAAATCAAACAAAAGAAAACACTGTTACCGAAAATAAAAATGAAATAACTCCGACAAACAATCAAAATGAGATTACTCAAAATATTAAAAAAGAATCCGAAAACGAACTTTTAACGGAAGAAGTTGCTAAACCTCAAATTCAAAAAAATCAAAAAAAAGTCATAATACCTCAAAACGTAACGATTATACCGAATGAAAAAGTATGGTTTAAAGCGGTAAATCTCGATACGAACAAATCTTTTGAATATCTTACTTCAAATCCGAAAATTCTTCCGGGGAGTAATTATTTTATAAAATTAGGACACGGAAACGTTACAATCGAATATGGCAATAAAATCATCGAGCCTAAAACTAAAAAAATAGTAAGAATACTTTTAAAAAACGGCGAATATAAATATGTAAACAAAGGTTTTAGGCCATGAAAAAACTGATTTTTTTTTTAATATTTACACTCTCTTTTGCTAAATATGAAAACTTAATTACAAATCTTATCGGCGAACAAAAATATAAAGAATATCACGGTCTAATTCAAACATTAATACAAGAACAAAACGCTTCAAACATATCTGATGTTGTGACTTTATTAAAAGAAAACGGACTAATTGAACTGTTTTTTGACAAACCGGTATTAATTCATCCGAAATTTGTTTTTACAAACAACAATCCGATATTTAACACTAAAACTCTTTATCATTCTTTAAATAATCTAGGATATTATTATTTTTATCCTTATAAAATCTCAAAAAACACAAAATATTCAATAACACTTGAGCTTCAATCCACACATCATATAGACCCTGTAAATTTAATAAATGAAATAAAAAATTACGGATGTGAAATTAAAAATATAAAATATTTGGATAATAATTACGAATATACTATTGACTGCCAAAAAGAATATATACCGGCTCCGGTAATTACAGATAAATTAAAAGCGTATTTGAATGTAAGAGGAGAATATTGGTTTGATACCAATAATACGAAAACAGTAATTATCAGTGCCTCAAAATATGACAAATGGCACCCTTACATAGTTTTTTATGATAAAAATTTAAATATTATAAATTTAATAGCCGAAAAAAACATACAAAAAAACATA
>JAMOTL010000037.1 GCA_027062285.1 Nautiliaceae bacterium | reverse complement strand
AAAAAAACATACAAAAAAACATAAAAATTGATATTCCAAATGAGTGCAAATATATAAAAATTAGAGATAATTACACTAAAGAAAACATCAAAAGAGGAATATTTATAAAAGGAATAAAATGAATCATTTTGAAAGAATAGAAAGACTTCCTAATTATATTTTTGCCGTTATAAACGATTTAAAACTCCAGGCAAGACGAGCAGGAGAAGATATTATAGATTTTTCCATGGGAAATCCGGACGGCCCTACTCCAAAACCGATAGTAGACAAACTTATAGAAGCCGCACAAAAACCTAAAAACCACAGATATTCCGTAAGTAAAGGAATTTATAAACTAAGAGAAGCGATTTGTAACTGGTATGCCAGAAGGTATGGAGTTACTTTCGACCCGGAGAGCGAAGCGGTAGTTACAATGGGAAGCAAAGAGGGTTATGTTCATCTCACTCAGGCTATTACAAACGTAGGTGACGTAGCGATAGTCCCCGACCCTACGTACCCTATTCATTCTTACGCTTTTATGTTGGCAGGAGCAAGTGTTAGGAAAGTAAAACTCACTTATAACGAAAAATACGAATTGATTGAAGATGAGTTTTTCGATCAGTTAAAACAGGCTATGATAGAATCGGTACCAAAACCTAAATTTTTGGTTTTAAATTTTCCTCATAATCCTACAACTGTAACGGTTACAAAAGATTTTTATCAAAAAGCGGTAGATTTTGCCAAAGAAGAAGGACTTTATATCATAAGCGATATCGCATATGCCGATATTACATTCGAAGGATATAAAACACCGAGTATATTTGAAGCGAAAGGCGCTAAAGAGGTTGCGGTTGAAAGCTTCACTCTTTCTAAAAGTTATAACATGGCAGGATGGAGAGTAGGATTTATGGTAGGAAATCCGGTACTGATAGGAGCTTTACAAAAATATAAATCATGGATAGATTACGGAATGTTTACCCCGATTCAAGTAGCAGCTACCGTTGCTTTAAAAGAATATCAACATCTACCTAAAGAAATAGCAAAAACATACGAAAAAAGAAGAGACGTTTTAATAGAAAGTTTTGGCAATGCAGGCTGGGAAATCGAAAAACCAAAAGCTACAATGTTCGTATGGGCGAAAATCCCGGAAGTTGCAAGACATCTTGGAAGCCTTGAATTTTCAAAACGTCTGCTGACTGAAGCTCATATAGCGGTAAGTCCGGGAATCGGATTTGGCGCTTACGGAGACGATTACGTAAGAATTGCTCTTATTGAAAATGAAAAAAGAATCCGCCAAGCGGCAAAAAATGTGAAATATTTTCTTAAAAATCTAAAGGAAAACAATGGTTAAGATAGGAATAGTAGGTATAGGAACTGTCGGCCAAGCAGTGATTAAAAATCTTGAAAAAAATAAAGAACTTATAAAAGCCAGATCCGGAAAAGAGATAAAAGTAATAAAAGGTGTGGTAAGAAATCTAAATAAAAAAAGAGATATCAATATTCCTTTGACAACTGACTATAAAGAAGTTACACGTGATCCTGAAATAGATATAGTAGTGGAATTAATGGGAGGAGTGGAAAGTGCTTATGAAGTCGTAAAAGATGCGCTTTTAAATAAAAAAGCTGTTGTCACGGCGAATAAAGCTCTTTTAGCATATCACAGATTCGAACTACAAAAGTTAGCCGACACTACACCTTTTGAATATGAAGCAAGTGTAGCCGGAGGAATCCCTATTATAAAAGCTCTTCGTGACGGACTTAGTGCTAATCATATTGAAGAGATAAAAGGAATTATAAACGGTACGTGCAATTATATATTAACGGAAATGAAAAAAGGAAGAGATTATAAAGAAGTTTTGAAAGAAGCTCAAGAACTCGGTTATGCTGAAGCTGACCCTACATTTGATGTGGGAGGATATGATGCCGCTCATAAACTTTTGATACTGGCAAGCATTGCTTACAATATCGACGCAAAACCGGAAGATATATTAATAGAAGGTATCGAAAATGTAAATCTAACTGATATAGAATTTGCCAAAGAATTCGGCTATGAAATCAAACTTCTTGGAATCGCCAAAAAAATAAGCAACGAAATAGAACTCAGAGTTCACCCGACTTTAATTAAAAAAGAAGAGATGATCAGTAAAGTAGACGGTGTAATGAATGCCGTAAGTGTAATCGGAGATGTAGTGGGAGAGACTATGTATTACGGTCCGGGAGCCGGAGGGGACGCTACGGCAAGTGCGGTAATCAGCGATATTATTGAAATTGCCAGAGGAAATAAAAATCCGATGCTCGGATATAAAATCCCTCTTGAAATTGAAAAAGTAAAACTTAAACCTATAGAAGAAATAATTAGCAAATATTATTTAAGAATTTCGGTAAATGACGAAATCGGAGTTTTAGAAAAAATCGCTCATATTTTAGCAAAACACAATATTTCAATTGAAAGCTTTTTACAAAAACCAAGAAACGGCTATGTAAAACTACTCTTCGCAACTCATAAATGTAAAGAAAAAGAAATTAAAAAAGCTATAAATGAAATTTCAAATCTTAATTTCGTATTAAAACCAATAAACTATATCAGAATAGAAGAATGATAGAAAAATTAAAAAAGATTTCTCTTTTTTTCAATATAGAAGATAAAATTCTTGAAGATATTTCTTCTTTTTCTTTTATCAAAAAATATAAAAAAAATCAAATTATCTATTATGAAGGTGAAAAAAATAAATATTTTTACGGAATAATTACCGGTCAG
>JAMOTL010000036.1 GCA_027062285.1 Nautiliaceae bacterium | reverse complement strand
CCAAATGATGAGAGAATTTTATATGTAGCAGAAGCGTTTAGAAAAGGAAAGAGTGTTGATGAGGTGTTTGAACTTACTCAAATAGACCCGTGGTTTTTGAATCAGATTAAGGAAATCGTAGATTTTGAAAAGACAATAGATATAGAAATATTAAATAATGAAGAAAAACTAAGACGCGCTAAAACATATGGATTTAGCGATAAGATGATAGCGAAACTTATCGGTGTTAGTGAAAATGACGTATATAACGCCAGAAAAAGACTCGGAGTTGAGCTTGATTACAACGAAGTTGATACCTGTGCGGCTGAATTTGATACGACTACAAGTTATTTATACTCTTCTACAAACGTTACTAAAAACGTTCCTTTAAGAGAAAGTGATTTAAAAAATGATAAAAAAGTTTTAATTCTTGGAGGAGGACCTAACAGAATAGGACAGGGAATTGAGTTTGATTACTGCTGTGTTCACGCTGCTTTTGCTCTTGAAGATTTAGGTATAAAAACAATTATGTACAACTGTAATCCTGAAACCGTATCAACTGACTATGATACTAGTGATGTACTTTATTTTGAACCGATTGATTTTGAAAGAGTTAGAAACGTGGTGGAACTTGAAAATCCGGATGGTGTAATTGTTCATTTTGGGGGACAAACTCCACTTAAGCTTGCAAAACCTCTGACAAGTATCGGAGCAAAAATTATAGGAACAAGTGCAAAAGTTATAGATACCGCGGAAGATAGGGAAAAATTTTCTGAATTTATTAAAGAATTAGGTCTTAACCAACCGGAAAACGGAACCGCTTTTACAAAAGAAGAAGCATATAAAATTGCTAATGAAATAGGATATCCTGTACTTGTTAGACCAAGTTATGTTCTTGGCGGAAGGGCTATGAGAATAGTTTACAATGAAAATGAGCTTAAAGAATATATGGATGAAGCTGTAAGCGTTTCTCATGAAAGCCCTGTTTTAATCGATAAATTCTTAGACAGGGCAATTGAGCTTGATGTTGATGCTATAAGTGATACAAAAGATGTATATATCGGCGGAATTATGCAACATATCGAAGAAGCCGGAATTCATTCGGGAGATAGTGCTTGTAGTCTTCCTAATGTAAATATAAGTGATGAAAAAATAAAAGAAATAGAAAATGTTACTAAAAAAATAGCTTTAAAACTTGGAGTAAAAGGTCTTTTAAACATTCAATACGCACTTCATAAAGATAAGTTATATTTAATAGAAGTAAACCCAAGAGCGAGTAGAACGGTGCCGTTTGTTTCTAAAGCTACAGGAATTCCGATGGCAAAAGTTGCAACAAGAGTTATGTGGAATTTGGAATATAATCCTAATATTAATAATGGTAAGGTTTTAGAAGAAGCGTTAAATTTTTATGACAAATTTAATGTGGTTGAATTTGACGGAAATGTATATAAGCCAAAACAAAAAGGTCATATCGCCGTTAAAGAAGCTGTATTTCCATTTAATAAACTAGCAGGTGCCGATTTGATTTTGGGACCTGAAATGAAATCTACAGGTGAAGTTATGGGTATTAGTGAGAGTTTTGGTGAAAGTTTTGCAAAAGCTCAAGCCGCCGCTAAAAATATATTACCGACAAGCGGAAAAGTATTTATTTCATTAACTGACCTTGATAAAGAGTTTGCACCATCTCTTGCAAAATCTTTAAAAGAACTTGGTTTTGATATTGTAGCAACAAGCGGAACTTATAAAATCATAATGGAAGCTGGAATAGAGTGTGAGAAAGTTTTAAAAGTCAGTGAAGGCAGACCTAATATTGTTGATATGATTAAAAATGAAGAAATAGCGTTGGTGATTAATACCAGCGATAATAAGGCAAGCAAAGATGACGCTAAAATAATAAGAAGGGAAGTTTTAAATCAAGGTATTCCTTATTTTACAACTATTGCCGCTGCAAATGCGGCAATTGAAGCTATAAAATTTCTTCAAAATAATGAAATAAACGTAAAATCTATTCAAGATTACTTCGCTTCTTAATTTTTTTCTTTTTTTT
>JAMOTL010000035.1 GCA_027062285.1 Nautiliaceae bacterium | reverse complement strand
TTTCAAATAAATATTTATTTTTATCCAGATATGCCGAAATATTTTCTAAATGCATCAGAATATTTTGAAAACGGGAAATTTTCTCACGGCTTAAGACACCGTTTATATTATCTAAAAGTTTGTTTAATTTAGCGGTGGTGCTTGAGAGTGTCTCAAACAGTTTAGCGTTAAAAGAAGGTATTGTTTTTATAACCGCTGGATTTGTTTTTGACGTTTGCAAAACAGGCGAATTTTTACTTCCCCCTTCAATTTCAATGTATTTAAGCCCTGTAATACCTTCAAGTTCGATAAAAGCGTAACAGTCCGACCTTAAAGGGATGTTTTTGTCAACACTGAATGTTACGATTACGGAATCAGGCTCATCCGGATTAATCGTAATTTTTTTTACGTTTCCGATATTCAATCCCATGTATTTTACGGGAGAGGCTATGTTTAATCCCGAAACGGATTCGTGAAAAACCGCTTTATAATAGTTTTTAGGTTTTTTATTGATATTGAAATTCCCAAGCCAGTATATAAAATAAACAAGCCCAATACTTAAAACAATAGTAAAAATTGCCAAAACTAAATAATTCACTCTTCTGTTCATTCTATCTCCATAAGTATAGGTTTTAAAAATTTTTGCACTTTTTTATTTTTAGAATTAACCGCCTCTTGAAACGTACCTTCAAATATTACCTTTTTCTCTGCAAGAATACAAAACCTATCAAGCACATTCACAATCGTTTGGGGATCGTGTGTCACCATTACCACAGTCGGTTTAAAAAGTGAATGAATCTCTTTTATTAAAGAATCAAACGCCCTGGCACTTACCGGATCAAGTCCGCTTGTCGGTTCGTCCAAAAACAAAAGTTTAGGATCAAGTGCAAGCGCCCTTGCAAGTGCCGCCCTTTTTACCATACCTCCACTAAGGCTTTTTGGCATCTGATATGCTGCTTCTTCTTTTAACCCAGTAAGTTTAAGTTTCGATAAAGCGGTTTTTTCAATAAGTTCTTCTGGTAAATCGGTATATTCTTCAAGCACGATGCTTATATTTTCCAAAACGTTCATTGAAGAAAACAGCGCCCCGAACTGAAACAAAACGCCCCAGTTTTTAACAAGTTCTATTTCATCTTTTAAACTAAGTTTTTTTACGTTTTTCCCCATTACCTCAATGGTGCCTTTAAATCTGTCCTCAAGCAGTATCATCTCCCTCATAAGAGTGCTTTTCCCACTGCCGCTAGCTCCTAAAATTCCATAAATTTCACCCTCATATACCGTTATATCTATATTGTCGTGAATAATTTTTTTTCCGAATTTAGTTATAAGATTTCTTACTTTTATTATTTCTTTCATATCCCAAGCTTTGCAAGTATTATTGAAAACAACGAATCAAGCGCTATTACCCAGAAAATTGCGTTTACGACACTTTTTGTGGTATATTTACCTATATCCTGCGTCGAATTTCTGACCTGCAACCCCCTGTACGTTCCTATAAGGGCTATTACTGTTCCAAAAAAAGGAGCTTTTCCAAGTCCTATAAAAACCTGTTTTAACTCCAATACGTCTTTTGTTCTTTCTAAAAACATATCAAATCCGATATTCAAATCGATAAAAGAAATCAGCATTCCACCAAAAACCCCGATCATATCAGCAAAAAAAACTATCAAAGGCATGGCTATTATCATAGCTACAACCCTCGGAATTATTAGAAACCAAAAAGGCTCGAACCCCAGCGTTTTCATAGCGTCGATTTCTTCTGTGAGTTTCATGACCCCGATTTCTGCACTGAATGAAGAAGCGCTTCTTCCCGCTACCACAATCGCCGAAATTAGCGGTGCTATTTCCCTGAACATCGAAATATCAAGCATATCCACAATAAAAATATTAGCCCCGAATTTACTAAGCTGCACCGCCCCTTGATAAGCCATAACCACTCCGACCAAAAAAGAAGTAAGCCCCACAATAGGCAGCGCCCCGGCTCCTGCTTTTACCATAACCGCAGCCGTTTCTTTAAATCTGAATTTCCAAGGATGTGTAATTAAAAAAATTGAAAAATAGATAAATTCCCCGAAAAAAAGCAAAAAATTTACAGTATTTTCTTTTATCGCATCAAAAATTTTAATGAAATATTCTCTTATCTGCACTAATATCCCTGGCGGGGAGGGAATATTCAAATCTTTTACCGTTAAATATACGAAATCATACATTTCTTTTAAACGAGAAGGGAAATTTGTAAGGGTATTGTTTTTTGAAAGCTCAATTAAAAACAAAGCGCCTTCATAATCCATATCCGTAAGTTTCGATAAATCTAATGTTAGATTTTTTTCTTTTTTGAGATAATAAACAACTGGTATCGTTTCTTTATTTAAAGACCCCACCAAACGAATTGTTTTTTTATCTGACTCGATTTTTAGCATTTTATTCCTATAAAAAAGTAACGACTCGGCGTTACTTAATTACTGACATCCAAAACACTCAACGCTTCTGTCCATTACCTCTTCATTAACTTCAGGAGACTGGCTTCTTAAATAATAAAACGACTTAAGTCCTAATTTCCACCCAAGAGTATAAATCTCATTCAGATATTTTCCACTGGCTTTATCGGTTGTGATAAAAATATTAAGACTCTGCCCCTGGTCTATCCATTTTTGTCTGATGGCTGCGGCTTTTACAAGAATTCTCTGGTCAAGTTCGTATGCCGGAGTATAAAACATATATGTTTCAGCTGAAAGGTTTGGAACAACCACAGGAATAAGACCGCTTAGATTTTCTTCATACCATTTTCTTTTATAAACAGGCTCAATAGTCTGAGTGGTACCTGTAAGAATGGAAATAGAACTCGTAGGCGCTATTGCCATTAAATATCCGTTTCTTATACCTTCTTTTACTTTTTTTCTAAGCCCTTCCCAGTCATACTGCATAGCCGAAAAGAGGTCTCTTTCCACAAGTTTTTTAGCCTCTTCGCTTGCCGTATCTATAGGTAAAATTCCCTTAGACCATCTGCTGCCTTCAAACTCTGGATAAATACCCTTTTCTTTTGCCAAATCACAGCTTGCGTTAATAGCATGATAACTGATACCTTCAAATATTTCATCAATTAGTTTCAGATGTTCATCACTTCCCCAGAAAATCTGTCTTTCGGCTAAAAGCTGAGCCTCACCCATGGCCCCAAGACCTATGGCTCTGTTTTTGAGATTCGTATCTTTTGTCTTTTTAACCGGATAATAATTCAAATCAATCACATTATCAAGCATTCTAATAGCAATAGGAACAACCTCGGCTATCTTTTCAGGCGTATTTACACGGCTTAGATTTACACTGGCCAGATTACAAACCGCCGTTTTACCGTCAAACGGCACTTTTTCCACCATATAGACTTTTTTCCCGTCAATTGAATGAAGGGAAGTAATTTTTTTACCCTTGACAACTACCTCGACCTCTCCCAAAGAGACTCTAACATCTTCATCTTCTTCAAAAAATTTCTCACTTCCGTCTTCAAAAGTCACTTTTACTTTATAGTGGTTTGGCTCTGTATTCTGAAAAATTTCCGTACACAAATTTGAGCTTCTGATAATTCCGGCATGGTCGTTTTGATTTCTTTTATTAGCGTTGTCTTTAAAGCAAAGAAAAGGATTTCCAGTTTCATAATATTCAAGCAAAATCTTTTTCCAAAGCTCTTTTGCTTTTATTCTTCTTTTTGAAATATTTTCGTCGTTTTCATACTCTATATATCTCTTTTCAAACTCTTCTCCGTAAAGGTCTGTCAAGTCCCCCGTTTCATACGGGTCAAAAAGAGTCCAAAGACCGTCTTCTTGTACTCTTTTCATAAATAAATCCGGAATCCATAAAGCCGGAAAAAGGTCATGAGCTCTTCTTCTTTCTTCTCCGCTGTTTTTTTTCAAATCCAAAAAGTCCAAAATATCCATATGCCAAGGCTCAAGATAAACGGCTATAGCCCCTTTTCTGGTACCAAGCTGGTCAACGGCTATTGCTATATCGTTTGTGATTTTAAGCCAAGGGATAACCCCTCCGGCCGCATTTTTGTGATTGTCGATAAAACTGCCAAGAGCTCTTATTTTGCTAAAATCCCATCCTATTCCACCGCCGAATTTTGATAAAAGAGCCATCTCTTTATAGTCATCAAAAATACCTTCGATATTGTCGTTCATACTTCCCACATAACAGCTGCTGAGCTGATGGCGGGTAGTTCTTGCATTTGAAAGCGTTGGCGTTGCCACCATTACTTCGAATTTAGAAATAACATCATAAAATTTCTTAGCCCAGTATCCCCTGATTGATTTAGGGTCATTTAAATCAACTTTATTTTTATCACTATCAGGGATACTCTCAGGATTCGTTTCGTTTTGAGCCAAAAACATAGCAACACCCATAAAAAGCTGCTGAGGAAGCTCTATCGGATTTCCCTGCTTGTCTTTTATAATATATCTGTCATAAAGAGTTTTAATACCAAGGTAAGTAAACTGTAAATCCCTCTCCGGTTTTATGTAATTGTTTAAATCATTTAGGTCATATTTTTCTTTTAATCCCGGTAGAATTCTTCCGGCCTTCTCGCCTTTTTCAAAATATTCCTTAAGATGATTATAACCGCTAAATCCCGTAACTCTATGGTATAAATCATATAAAAAAAGTCTTGCCGCCACAAAATTCCAGTTTGGTCTGTCTATATCTATTTTATCTACGGCTGTTTTTATTAAGGTATCCTGAATCTCTTCAGTGGTAATTCCGTCGCGAAACTGAAGTTTTGCGTCGAGTTCAAGCTCGCTGTAATCCACCCCATCAAGTCCCTCACAGGCGGCCATCGTATATTTTCTTATCTTGCTGATATCAAGCGGCTCGCGTCTGCCGTCTCTTTTTATAACTGTTATTCCCGGATACATTCATCTCCTTTTAAATAAAAAAATAGTAATTTAATTTTATGACATATAAGCGATTGTCATTATCTAGTTTGTAATAATACCACAATAAATTTAAATTAAAATAAAGGAAAATCAGCATAAACGTATCAATATATCTTGATATGTTTATATATTAGTGGTATAATTATAAAAAAATTGAGGAGGGTCATATGAATTACATTAAAAATTTCGCACCTTCATGGTTTGCAAGTATAATGGGAACAGGAATACTTGCAGTAAGCTGTAAACTTTTCAGCAGCTATTTACCTATTTTACTTCCAATATCAAAAGCATTGTTTTATTTTAACATAAGTATGTTTTTCGTTTTTTTGGTTTTATGGACGTTAAGATGGCTTTTGTTTTTCAAAGAAGCAAAAAAAGACCTTTTTCATCCGGTAACATCAGCATTTTATCCTACAATTGCTATTGCAATGCTTGTAATTGCGGGAGGTTTTATTATTATTTTTCACAACATTAAACTGGCTGAAATTTTCTGGCTGGCGGGGGCATTACTAACAATCTTTTTTGCGTTTTTAATCTCTTTTATAATGTTTTGTCATGAAAACATAGAAATTCACCATATTAATCCCGGATGGTATATTCCACCGGTGGGACTTATCGTAATTCCAATAGCCGGGGCGTTTTTTGAGCCTTTAAATAATGGAATTTATCAGGAAATTATTACATTAATAAATGTTTTAGGATGGGGAGGAGGATTTTTCTTGTACCTTGCTTTTTTGGCAATTATCGTTTACAGACTTATTCTTCACTCTCCGCTTCCGGGAAAAGTAGCTCCTACCGTATGGATTAATTTAGGTCCGATTGGGGCCGGAAACATCGCTTTGATAAACATCGTTTCAAAAACATCTTTCATAACAGATAAAGAACCGTTTTATATTTTTGCACTGCTTTTTTGGGGATTCGGGCTTTGGTGGCTTGGAATGTCCATCATAATGACATTAAGATACATTAAAAAAAGAGAGCTTAACTATTCAATGGCGTGGTGGGCGTTTATATTCCCGCTAGGCGCATATACGGCATCCACTCATTTAATAGCAAAAACTCTTAATATTGAAATAATTGATATTTTGGGATTTATTATTTTTTGGTTACTGTTTTTCTTATGGACCATAACTTTAGTCAATACTCTAAGAAATCTAAAAAACATTTTCAAAGGATGAAAATGGAAGAATTTGTAAAAACCGTATCCGCTCTTAAAGACGAAACGAGAATAAAAATATTAAAGTTTTTATTAAAATATAACGAAAGATGCGTATGCGAACTTGAAGCAAGTTTTAATATGCTTCAGTCCCGCCTCTCAAGGCATCTGAAAATTTTAAAAGACGCCGGGTTTTTAAAGTCAAAAAGAAAAGGAAAAAAAGTTTTATATTCTATAAAAGAAGTAAAAGGCTTTAAAAAAGCGGCTTTAGACGAAATTGAAAAATTAAAAATCGACCTCCCGACTCTTAAAGAATGTTCTATTTAAATTAAAAAAGGAGAGAAAGAGGACTAAAAAATTAATCCCCGTATAAAATTTCGCATAAAATAGGAGAATCCATTTTTAATTCCTTAAAGGAGCTTGGCAGTAAAAATTACAAATAAATTATTAAAAAAATACAACGTCAAAAAACTCTTCTTTTTCTTTAATCATTTTATTACCTAAAAACTATAAGTCACACTTCCTTTAAAATTATTTGTTTTTTCATTATCATTATCCGTTCGGCTGTAAATAAATTCAAATTCCAAATTATCGTTATAAGCATAAGTTAAATTAAAATTAATCTCATCTTCATCTAAATTATCGGTGTCGGTTTTTCCGTACATAGCTCCAAGTTTAAATTTTTTAATTTCTTTTTCAGCACCGATATAAAAAGTTTTAGCATCGGCTTCATACACTAAATTTCCCTCCTCTAACGGATTTATATTATCCCCGTAATCCGCAAGAGAGCCAATCCCATCTTTTGACGTTTGAATATATCCGAACTTCAAATCAGCAAAAGCAGAATATCCCCCTTCAATTTGATATATCCAGCCATCATCACCAGCTTCTTCATCACTTCTGGCATAATGTCCAAGAACCTTAAACTTCTTTTTTTCAAATTGTGCTATAATACCATACCCCAAAAATTTATCTTTTACACCAAAAAGATAAGGATTTAGTTTTAAAGACTCTTTTTTTAATTTTAAATCCCCGAAATATAAACTAGAGTTTTTCCCATCCTTGTCTTTTATCCTTTCATAATCCTCCAAAGGCGCATCGTCATCAAGCACTATTTTACCTCTTGAAACACCAAGTTTTACATCATATCCGTTTTTATATCCAAGCATTACCGCGTCGTGATAATCCCCAATCCACGCAAAGTCAAGCTCCTGCCTACCGATAATGGCGCTAAATTTATCTTTTACATACTCAATATTAAATTCTCTTACACCGAATTTATTAGCATCATCATCGTAAGCATCTTTTTCTTCGCTTATTTTAAAATTAGCAATTGCGGCTGCGTTAAATGTAAATTCATTAATACTGTGCCGATATTTAAGACCAAAAGACGCCATACTAAATCCCGCATCTGATTCGGTATCGCTCTCCGCGTGAATTTTCAAATAACCTTCAAGTGTTTGATTTTTTGATATATCATAAGCGCTAAGACCTGAAATCAAAGCAACACTTAAAACTAAACTCTTTAATTTCATTATACCTCCTTTTAAGAATTAAAGAGCAGTTTAACGACCTGCTCAGGTCAAAGATTATTTAGCTATCATATAGCCAATAAGTGCCGCAATATAAGCAAATACATTAGGATATATCGTATAAAAAAGTCTCCACTGCCACTGAGGCACTTCCGCCCAAAACGTTCCCATTGCCGCAAGACAAGGTGAGTAAAACATTATTATCAAAATAATCGCAACAGCCGTTGCAAAAGGAATGTTTTTTCTAATAGTTTCAATCAGCTCCTTGCTTGTCTCATCACTATCAGGAGTATGATAAAGAACCGCCATAGTGGAAACAACCACCTCTTTTGCCGCAAGTCCCGCTATTATCGATACGGTCTCTTTCCATGTAAATCCAAGAGGTTCAAACACCGGGTTAATAGCTTTACCAATCTGAGCAAGATATGAGTGTTCGAGTATATATGTCTGCTGCTCGGATTCCGGAATATTTTGAAGTTCTTTTTTATCCACAGGATACGAACTCAAAAACCAAATAATCAAACTTGCCGTTGCGATAAAAGTTCCCGCTTTTTTAAGATACATTTTTGTTTTTATCCATAAATCAAAAAGAATGGCTTTAACTTTTGGAAATCTGTATTTTGGCAGTTCCATTACAAACGGCTCAGGTTCACCTTTGAATAAAACAATTCTTAAAATTTTAGCCACAATCAGCCCCATTAACGCTCCTCCGATATATATGGCGAACAAAACATTTCCCTGAATTTCAGGAGCAAAAAACGCGCTGACAAAAAGTACATAAACAGGAAGTCTTGCACCACAGCTCATAAATCCAATTACAAGCATGGTAATTAGTCTGTCTTTTGGATTTTTAAGCGTTCTTGCGGCCATATATGCCGGCACACTGCATCCAAACCCGCTTACAAGCGGAATAAACGACCTTCCCTGAAGCCCGAATCTTTTTAACACTCCGTCCATCACATAAGCAGCCCTTGCCATATATCCGGTCTGCTCCATTAAATTAATTCCAAGATATAAAATCAAAATATTCGGTAAAAACATAACAACCGCACCAACTGCCGGAATAATACCGTTAACCACAGCATCTTTTACAAACCCTTCAGGCAACAATCCTCCAACCCATTCTCCAAACGCCCCGAAACTTGCGTCAATATAATCCATTGGAATACTTCCTAGGCTAAAAGTCGCCTGAAAAATAGCCCACATAATAAACAAAAATATTGGTAGCCCTAAGATTGGATGAATTAAGATTTTATCTATTTTTTCTGTCAGCGTCTCTTTTACTGCTTTTTTGGCTATTTGAGTTACAACTCCTTTACTTAAAGCAAACCTCTCTTCAAACATTATAGTTTTAGTGTCTTCTTCGTCATATTCGATTCTAAGTCTCTCTTTTGCCGCTTTTAAAATATCAAGAATATCACTGTACCAAGGTTTTTCATGAACTATTTTATAAATATCCTCATCATCTTCTATCAAACGAATTGCTACAAATCTTTTAGAAAATTCACAATCTTTTATCTTTTCTTTTAAATTTTCAATCTCTTCTTCTACTATCTCGGAATAATAAACTCTTGGAATATTTTTTTCCTCATATGTTTTAATAACTTTACTAAAAAGCTCCTCAAGCCCGAATTTCTCTTTAGCAGATACATTCTCAGCCCTAATATTCGTTAAAGTAAAAAATTTATCCGTATCTATCTCACCCCCTTGTCTTGCGTATTCGTCATACATATTAAAAGCTACTACCATAGGATGTTGCATGTCAGCCAGCTGCCACGTAAAAGCCAAATTTTTTTCAAGTTGATTTGAATCCACCACATTTAATATCAAATCATATTTTTCATTTAATAAAAACTCCTTAGTTACCTTTTCTTCAGGCGTATAAGGATGAAGGGAATATGTCCCCGGAAGGTCTATAAGTTTCAGTTTATACCCTCCCCTTTCAAATTCCACTTCTTTTTTTTCAACAGTCACGCCTGAAAAATTTCCGACATGCAAAGTCGCACCCGAAATTGAATTGATAAGATGACTTTTACCGACATTCGGCTGACCGACTAATGCTATTTTAATCTCTTTCATCATTTCTCCTTATATTTTTTCTACTTCGATTTGCTCTGCTTCTTCTTCTCTTAGAGCAATGCTTGAATTACCCACTTCTATATCAAACGTATTTTTTGCCAGAGTATGTTTTAAAACCTTTACTTTCTCCCCTCTTGTTATACCCATTGAAAGAAGCTTTGATTTTAAAGGCTCTTTTGCGTGAATTTTTTTAATAATTCCACTTTCCCCTATGTTTAATTCATTAAGTCTCATACCTTCTCCTTAAAAATTTTTACAGTATGATATCAATACTCGAATTTTTATTTCTTGATAAATATCAAAAATGTTATAATCATCTAAAAAAAGGATGATTATGAAACTATCCACCCCTTTAAAATCAAACTCAATTAAAATCATGCTGCTTGGAAGTGGAGAACTGGGAAAAGAAGTGGCGATTGAAGCAAACCGCCTTGGATGTGAAGTAATTGCCGTTGACAGATACCCAAATGCTCCTGCTATGCTCGTAGCTCAAAAATCATATGTAATTAATATGAAAAATAAAGACCAAGTACTTGATGTTATAAGAAGAGAAAAACCTGATTTCGTACTGCCTGAAATAGAAGCTATAAACATAGAAGCTCTTTTTGAGGCTGAAAAAGAAGGAATCAATGTCATTCCAAACGCAGAGGCTGTCAATAAGACAATGAACAGAAAAAATATTCGTGTATTTGCAGCTGAGACACTTGGACTTAAAACTTCAAAATACGAATTCGTATCAACATATGAAGACTTAAAAGAAGCATGTGATAAACTCGGATATCCGGTAGTTGTTAAACCTATTATGAGCTCATCAGGACACGGACAAAGTATCGTAAAAAGCCCTGAAGAAGTAATTACCGCCTGGGAATTTGCAAAAGCGGATGCCAGAGGAAGCGCGGAGGAACTTATCGTAGAAGAATTTATAGATTTTGATTATGAAATTACGCTTTTAACCGCCAAAAACGATCAAGAAATAGTATTTTGTCCGCCGATAGGACATATTCAAAGCGGAGGAGATTATATCTTCTCATGGCAAGAGATGGAAATGAGCGAAACGGCATTAAAAAAAGCTCAGGAAATTGCGCGCAAAATCGTAGAAGGACTTGGAGGCAGAGGAATTTTCGGAGTCGAATTATTTGTAAAAGGTGACGAAGTTTATTTCAGTGAAGTCAGCCCACGTCCTCACGATACAGGACTTGTGACATTAATCACTCAAAGCCAAAGCGAATTTGCTCTTCATATAAGAGCTGTGCTTAACCTGCCTCTTGGATTTGAATTTTTAACTCCGGGAGCCTCTGCTGCGTTTAAAGCAGACAGAGATTCTTATATTCCTACATTCGAAATCGACCCTGAAGTATTCAGTGATAAAAGCCGCTTTATAGTATTCGGAAAACCCGAAGCTCATCCGGGACGCAGAATGGGTGTTCTTTTGGTAAGTGATAAAACTTCAAAAGAAGCCTTAAAAAAAGCAAAAGAGCTTATAGGAAAAATCAAAATCCTATAATTTTTCTTTTAATTTTTTATAAACTTTTATTACTTGTTTTATGTGTTATAATTTGAAAAAAGGATATAAAATGAAATTTTTTGTCAAATTTTTACTCTCATGTGTAGCCTTGACGTCAATTGCCTTTTCACAAACAAACCAGCAAAATCCTTTGCATGAACAATACTTAAAAGCAAAACAAATAGCACACCAACAAAATGTAAAGTGGGAAGATTTAAATGAAGCTTTGGTAGTTGCCGTACAAGAATTAAATAAAAAACTACCGAAAAAAGTAGATAAAACCACAACTCTTCAAAAAGCGGAATATGATAAAAATAAAAGAGTATTGGTATATAACGGAACTATTTCAAATGTTTCACAAAATTTTGCGGATGCCATGAATAAAAACAACGAAGCATTTAAAAAAGTATTTGTAAGACTTCTAACCCAAAATCAGGCCGCAAAATTATGTACAAACCCAAATATTATTATATTTTTAGAAAATAATGGAAAAATAGTTTATAACTATAAAATCAAAGACCCTAAAATTAAAAAATCATACGATATAACTACTAAAATAGATTCTAAAGTCTGTAAAGAATTAGGAATCTGGTAAACTTTCCTCTTTTTCTCTTTTGTATAAAAATTAATCAAATCAATTCTCAATCTTTCTTAAAATTCTATGTATTATTACAATAATTTAATTTAAGGAGCGAAAATGAAAAAAATAGAAGCTATTATTAAACCTTTTAAATTGGATGACGTAAAAGAAGAATTATTTGAAATCGGTATTACGGGTATTACGGTTAGCGAAGTAAAAGGACACGGAAGACAACAGGGACATACGGAATTATACAGAGGTGCAGAATATGTAGTGGATTTTCTTCCTAAAATAAAAATAGAACTTATCGTAAAAGAAGAAGAAGTGGATGAGGTAATTGAAGCTATTATAAAAGGAGCCAGAACCGGTAAAATCGGAGACGGAAAAATTTTCGTACTGCCTGTTGAAAAAGTAATAAGAATAAGAACCGGCGAAGAAGACGAAGAAGCAATCTGATCAAAGGAATACTAATGATGGATTTTGCTTGGATTATTGATACTTTTTTTATTATTGTAGCATTTGTATTAATTATATTGATGGTACCTGGCTTTGCAATGCTTGAAGCCGGACTTGTCAGAACAAAAAACGTAACCACCGTACTCACTATTAACACTATTATCTATATAACGGCAAGTTTGATTTTCTTTTTGTGGGGATATAATATCGCTTTTGGAGAATGGAACGACAGCAGTATAAGCAAATATGCCGCTTTTTTATTTCAAATGGCCTTTGTAGGAAAAACTGTAAATATAGTAAGCGGAGGAGTAAGTGAAAGATTAAAAATCATCCCTCTTGGTATTTTTTCAATCATTATGGCAGGATTGATTTATCCTTTGGTTGTTAATTGGACATGGGGATATAATATTTTTCAGAATACATTATTTGATATTTCAAATTTACATGATTTAGCCGGATCAACGGTTATCCATTCCACTGGAGGATGGGCACTGCTTGCCGCTTCTTTAATTATAGGACCTAGAAAAGGCAGATATCTAAAAAAAGGCCGAATTAAAGTAATTCCCGCCAGTAATATACCTCTTGTAATGCTTGGAGCGTTTCTTTTATGGATAGGATGGTTCGGTTTTAACGGCGGAAGCGTCGGTAGTATTTCAAGTAAAAAAGCAGCCGAAACTGTATCGCTTGTAATTTTAAATACTAATAATGCCGGACTCGCCGGTGGCTTTATAGTAGCGGTTTTAAATTATTTAAAATATAAAAAATTCGATATTACGATGATTTTAAACGGTTCTCTCGGAGGTCTTGTAGCCATTACCGCCGGAGCGGATGTCGTAACTCCGTATGAAGCACTTCTAATCGGTATCGTGGGTGGAATTTTAGTCTTTTTCGGCGTACCTTTTTTTGACAAACTTAAAATCGACGACCCTGTAGGGGCTTTATCGGTTCATCTTATAAACGGAATTTGGGGAACAATCGCCGCAGGTATATTCGCAGAAAACGTCAGTTTAATAGCTCAAATAAAAGGAATGGTAATTGTCGGAGTTTTTACCTTTACCATATCATATATTTTAATTTATTTTATCAATAAAATTATACCTTTTAGAATAAAAGAAGATGAAGAAATAGAAGGTCTTGATGTTAATGAATGCGGTATGGAAGCATATCCTGAGTTTAAAAGAACGATTTAACTGAGAATCAAAAAGAGATTCTCAGATTTTAAACTGAGAAATCTCTTTTAGAAGTTCCTCTGCAAGTTTTGCTATTCTGTCTATATAAGACTGATTTTTAATAACGCTCTCTTTATTAACTTCAGATAACTCTTCGATTTTTTTCATCTCAGTTATAAACTCTTGCATAATTTTTACTATTTTTTCAATTTCTTCAACATTAACTTCCACTTTTTGAACCAAATTATCCATTTTATCAGACACATTTTGGATTCTGTTTTGAACTTCGCTTGTATTTTCTGTAACTTTATTTACACTCTCCACATTTTTATTCATATCATCGCTTGTAGCGTTTATAGCCTGAACAATAACATTTATCGTAGCGTCAATTTCACCAAGAGATTTTTGAGTTCTTTCGGCCAGTTTTCTAACCTCATCGGCCACTACCGCAAATCCTCTTCCATGCTCTCCGGCCCTTGCCGCTTCAATAGCGGCATTTAAAGCTAAAAGATTTGTCTGATCGGCGATTTCACGAATAACTGTTAATACGTTTTTAACCTGCTCGGCATCTTGTGAGAGTTGTTGTAATTTTAAAGCAAGCTCGTTTTCGTTTTGGGCGTTTTGTTCAATGTTTCTCAATGTTTCTTCAATAATTTCTATAGCAGCTTTTAGCGAATCGTTTGCCTGTAAAATATTCTCTTTTACAGCTTTTGATGTTTGCGCTTCATTTGTCAGTTTTTCTTTAATATCATCAGCTTTTTCGGAAGCCTCAATCACAATATCAGCTTCTTTTTGAATATTATCAGTAATTTTTTCAAAAGAATTTTTAAGAGTAGAAGTTACCTGTTTATTTTCAACTGAACTTCTGTGAGCACTTAGCATAACTTCTTGTAATGAGCTTAAAAATTCTCTTATGGCTTTTCTGATTTCACCAAATTCGTCATCTTCATAAATTTTTACATCAATTGATAAATCTTTATTTTTTGCCATCATTAAAATCAGATTTTTAAGACTTCCTATTTGAACACTGAATGATTTTACAATCATATAAGAGAATAAAATAATAATGATAATTAATGCTGTTCCTATTATAACATCCCTAATTGCCGTATCTTTTATTTTTGCCAAATCAGATTTAATAATTTCAGCAATTTTGTCATCTATCTGTTTTAAAACATTAATTTTTTTGGTAATCGTTTTAAACCAATACTCAGGATCCACGTTAAAGTTACCTTCTTTATGCATCATCATAGCTATATCTCTCATTTTTTGAACTTCTTTAAACGCCGGATTACTTATCGCCTTTTTATACATCTCTTTCATTTCTTTATTAGCAAATGTTAAAAAATCGTCAATATAAGCTTCTTGTTTTGCTACGAGAGTAACAAACTTGGTATACATTCCCGGTAAAAACTTATTCGCCCCAAATGTAGCACTTAGCACCGCTCTTTCTATACCCGCACGCTCTTTTGCTTTCAAAAACGAAGTGTAAGCAGCCAAATCCATAGCAATTTTTTCATTAGGAGCATAAGTTGCACTCATCCCGATAATTTTAAGAATTTGAGCATTCATATTTGAATACCATTTAACCTCATCTTGTACTGAAATTTGAAAATTATCTACTTTCTTTCTTATTTGAGGAAGCTCAGCCAGATATTGATTTAATTTATCAATCTCTGTTTTAAATTCAGACGGAAATTGTTTAAAATCAATCTTCGCTACTACCTGTTTATATTCCTGAATTCTTTTATCGGTAAGTTTTCTTTGTTTCGGAAGTATTTCTTTAAACTTTTTACCGTGACTTCCAAGATATCCGGCACTCGCTCCTCTTTCTTTTTGCGTTTCGTGAATTAAACGGCTTAATGATTCGCTAAGTGTAATCAATTCGGTAAGCTTTTCTTTTTGATCAACGAACTCATAATGCTTAATGAGTTCTTTCCCTGTAAAATAAGTAACCATAATTATCGACATTAATACAATCATCAACACTTTAGTTCTTAAAGAAATTTTGTTGATGAGATTCATCATTTTACCCATTGACGCTCCTTCTAAACTCAGGTCATTTTAAGTGATATCGGCATATTTTTGTTATAATTTAGAAAAAAAGGAGTGAATTTTGAAAAAAGCACCTGATTTTTGCCTTCCAAATCAAGACAGGGTTGAGATATGTCTCAGAGACCTGAAAGGAAAATGGATAGTGCTATATTTTTACCCAAAAGACAATACCCCCGGATGTACAACAGAAGCAAAAGAATTCAGTGAACTTTTGGATGAATTTGAAAACCTTGGTGCTATAGTGATTGGAGTAAGTCCTGATAGTCCCAAAAAACACTGTAATTTTATAGAAAAACACGGACTTAAAATCACCCTACTCAGTGATGAAAATAAAGAAGTTTTAAAAGCCTACGGCGCATGGGGTAAGAAAAAAATGTATGGTAAAGAATACGAAGGGGTAATCCGTTCAACTTTTATTATAGACCCTGATGGAAATATTGTAAAAGAATATAAAAAAGTAAAAGCAAAAGGCCATGCGGCTAAAGTTTTAGAAGATTTAAAAGAACTTAAAAACCATACCTCTTCATAGCGGCTGCCGCTTCTTTTTTTAATTCTTTTTCTTTCATAACACGTCTTTTATCATGTAATTTTCTACCTTTTGCCACGGCAATTTCAAGTTTTGCTTTATTTTTGTTGTTAAAATAAATTTTTGTAGGTACTAGAGTATATCCTCTCTCACTGGTATATCCGGCAAGTTTTGCTATTTCGTCTTTATGTAAAAGCAGTTTTCTAGGTCTTTTCTCATCATGTTTAAATGCATTGTATGTCGTATCAAGATTACTTATATGCCCCTGAACCCACCAGGCTTCCCCGTCTTTTATTTTAACAAAACTGTCTTTAAGGTTGGCCCTGCCGGCTCTAAGGGCTTTTACTTCGCTTCCTTTAAGCTCAATTCCAGCTTCATACTTATCAAAAATATCATAATCATGATAAGCTTTTCTGTTTGTAGCGACTACTTTCATGCGACCTCCTTAGGTCTAAAGAGTGTTCCTTTTGTCTGATTGCCTTTTAAAAAGTCTTCAATCGCTTCAAGATTTTCACCGCTTGTCAAAAACATAGGCTTGCCTCTTTCCATTAAAAATTTAGCGGCTTTTAGTTTGGTAACAATTCCGCCTGTGGCAAAAGCATCGTTTGGATTACATTCCTGAATAAGCCATTCGTTTTCTATGTTTTCCACAATCTCAATAGGTTTTGCGTTTTTATTTGTTTTAGGATTATCATCGTAAAACGCATCGATATCACTTATAATAAAAAGCATATCGGCATCGAAATAATACGTAACATAAGCGCTAAGCTGGTCGTTGTCGCCAAAAAGTATCTCTTCGACCGAAACAGAATCGTTTTCGTTTATAATGGGAATAACTTTGTTTTCCAGTAAAACGTTTATCATTTTTTTAGCGTTTTCGGTTCTTTTTCTAGAATCAAAATCAGCAGCCGTTACAAGCACCTGGGCCACGGTTATTCCATATTTATTAAATCTCTCTTTATATTCTCTCATCAAAAGAGGCTGACCGATAGCAGCAAGGGCCTGTTTGTTTTCGAGCTTGTTTTTATCAAGAGGGCATTTCGTATATCCGGCTCCTACTGCACCCGAGCTTACCAGCATAATTTCATAATCTTTATTCAATTTCGCCAGTAACTCCACTATCTTGTCAATTCTAGGAGAGAGCTTTCCGTTTTCATAAAGCGTAGCCGTACCTACTTTAAATACCAGTCTCTTCATTTTCCGCATTTTCTTCTTCTTTTTTAGCTTTTTCTACCATATCCGCCAAAGCAAATTTTAGAGCCTCAAGATTTATTCTTGCCGCCGCACTTATAGGAAGTACAAACGTTTTATCATCAAAATGACACGGAAGTTCAGGGTCGGCACCATATTTCGGCTCGGTTTTTTCTATTCCCAGTTTTTCAAAAAATTCTTCAACTTTTGAAATATCAACAGCATCCACTTTATTTAATGCTATAGCATAATCCCTGCTTGCGAGTTTTTCACTGTAATTTTTCAGCTCTTTTTGTAAAGTTTTAAACTGATAAACAGGATCTCTAAATGATGCTAAATCAATTACGTAAAGAATAATTTTTGTTCTTTCGATATGTTTTAAAAATTCAAGACCGAGCCCCTTTCCTTCATGCGCCCCTTCAATAATTCCCGGAATATCCGCCATTACAAAGCTTCTGTATTCATCTATTTTTACAACTCCTAGTTTTGGAGTAAGCGTTGTAAATTCATAATTGGCAATCTCAGGTTTTGCGTTGCTAAGGGCTGATATTAAAGTGGATTTCCCGGCATTTGGAAACCCAACAAGACCAACGTCAGCAATAAGTTTAAGCTCCATTACAATCTCAAGCTCTTTTCCTTCTTCACCGGGTTGGGCATATCTTGGCACCTGGTTTCTGCTGCCTCTAAAATGCCAGTTTCCAAGACCTCCTCTTCCTCCTTCAAGCAACACTTCTCTTTGCCCGTGATATTTCATATCAAGTAAAATTTCTCCGGTATTTGCATCTTTTATTAACGTTCCTGGAGGTACTTTAAGAATCAAATCTTCTCCGTTTGCTCCATGTTTTTTTCTGCCCTCTCCCGGACGACCGTTTTTAGCTTTTAATAACCTTTTACCTTTAAAATGAGACAGCGTATGGGTATTATTATCACATTCAATAATAACATCTCCTCCTTTTCCGCCGTCTCCTCCGTCAGGTCCACCTTTTGGTACGAACTTTTCACGTCTAAAACTTACACATCCCGCTCCGCCTTTACCGGATTTGACGGTAAGTTTAATATTATCAACAAACATTACTTCTCCTATATAAACTTTTTTAATTTTTTATTATTTTACCAAAAAACTTAAAAAAATCTTAAACAACAAATTGAAAAGTGAAAAATAAAAAGAAGGGGGAAAGAATTAATCTTTTGTAGGATAAACTGAAACTTTTTTTCTATCTTTATCTTTAATTTCGAATTTTACATATCCGTCAATTAACGCGTAAATTGTATGGTCTTTACCCATACCTACGTTGTTTCCAGGATGAACTTTTGTTCCTCTTTGTCTGATAATAATATTACCAGCTTTTACAAATTCTCCACCGAATTTTTTAACGCCGAGTCTTCTACCAGCTGAGTCTCTGTTATTTTGAGTTGACCCTTGCCCTTTTTTATGTGCCATTTCTACTCCTTAAATTAAGCTACGATTTCTTTTACTCTAACTTTAGTGAAGTCTCTTCTGAAACCTCTTTTTTTCTTAGAGTCTTTTCTTCTTCTTTTTTTGAAAATAATAACTTTTTTTCCTCTATAGTTTCCGATTACTTCTAAAACTACTTTAGCTCCGTCAACTGTCGGATTACCTACTTTAGTTTCATCTCCGGATACTAAAAGAACGTCACTAATTTCAATAGTTTGTTTTGGCTCTGCGCCTTCGATTCTATCAAGGTCTAATACGTCCCCAACATTAACTTTATATTGTTTTCCACCATGTTTTATAATTGCATACATTCTCATAACCCTTTAAATTGGTTTTTTAGTGTGAAATATTACTTTACTATTCTTAAACTAAACTTAAATTAAGCTTTCTCTAAGTTTATTCTTCGATAACTGCCACACACTCGATTTCTACCTTAGCTCCTTTAGGTAATTCTTTAACCGCTACGGTACTCCTTGCCGGTTTATGCGCAAAATATTCACCATACACTTCATTAACAGCCGTAAAATTGTTAATATCATCTAAAAAAATCGTAGTTTTTACTACATTTTCTATTTTAGCCCCCGAAGATTCTAAAACCGCTTTTATATTTTCACATACTTGTTTTGTCTGGGTTTTTACATCGGCATCTAAAAATTCCCCTTCGGGAGTAAGGGCAATTTGGCCCGAAGTAAAAATCATATTTCCGATTTTGATAGCTTGAGAATAAGGTCCTATCGCTTCAGGAGCGTTTTTTGTGTATATTTTTTGCATTTTTCTCCTTTTTTAGAGTAATTATACCCTGTTTTTGTGCGTCTTCAAGAGCCTCTCTTGCTAAAATTCTCCCTATTTCTATAAGTTCCGGAGCTTTATGAAAATCGTACCACATAGCTATATTTTGTGGGATTTTAATTTCAATATCAGGTGTATATTCAGCACGTCTATATCTAAAAATAGTTTCCATCATCAAATTTATCGATTGAGTTACTACGTCTTCTTTTTCACTGAAAATTTTTTTCCATACTTCTTCTAACAAATTTTGTTTTTTCGTTATTTCTTTAGGCAGTTTAATATCAAGTATTCTATTATCTCCATATAAATTAACAGCTATAATAATATCACTCATATCGCTCATTACTGGCGCAACAGGCATTAAATTTAAAACTCCCCCATCTACTAAGATTCTACCGTTTATATTTATCGGTTCAAAAAAACCGGGAATAGCACTCGATGCTTTCACCGCTGTCCACAAATCTCCGTTTTGAAACCATATCTCTTTTTTCTTTGTTAAATCCGTGGCGACAGCAGTGAATTTAATCGGAAGATTTTCAATTTTATGCTCTCCCGCCAATTCTTTAACTTTATTGAATATTTTATCTCCGTCCAATTTAAAAGGAGGTTTATAAAATTTAAAAATATCTAAAAAATCCAAACTCATTACCCACTCTTTATACTTGTCAAGCGCCCCACAAGCTTCCACACCGCCTATTACCGCTCCCATAGACGTTCCGGAAATACTGACGATTTCAAAACCATAAGATTTTAATTCTTCTATAACACCAATATGAGCATATCCTCTAGCCCCACCTCCGCTTAAAACCAATGAAATTTTCATACGCACCTTTCTTAAGAATTGATTTATTAATGATTATAACAAAATAATAAATAAAAAAACATAAAAATAAAGTGTCAGAGAGATTAAAAAGAAGTAAAAAAAGAGGAAGAGGGAATTACATCATTCCCATTCCGCCCATTCCTCCCATTCCCATATCAGGAGCTGGAGCTTTTTCTTCTTTTGGCTCTTCAGTCACAGCCGCTTCTGTTGTTAATAGAAGTCCACTTACGCTTGTTGCGTTTTGAAGCGCGATTCTCTCAACTTTTGTCGGGTCGATAATTCCAGCTTCAAACATATCTACATATTCACCAGTCGCTGCGTTAAATCCTACGTTTTCATCAGCTTCTTCAACTGTTAACGCCACAACTCCCGGTTCATATCCTGCGTTTTGTGCGATTTGTTTAATAGGAGCTTTCACAGCTCTTTTGATAATGTCAATTCCGATTTGCTCATCAGGGTCTACTGATTCTACTTCAGTTTTTTTAGCAGCTTTAAGAATAGCCGCACCACCACCGATAACAATACCTTCTTCTACAGCCGCTTTTGTAGCGCTTAGTGCGTCATCAACTCTGTCTTTTTTCTCTTTCATTTCAGTTTCAGTTGCCGCTCCTACTTTAATTACAGCTACACCACCGCTAAGTTTTGCAAGTCTTTCTTGTAATTTTTCTCTGTCGTAATCGCTCGTTGTTTCTTCAATTTCTTTTTTGATTTGTTTAATTCTAGCTTCAATAGCCGCTTTATCACCCTTTCCGTCTACGATTGTAGTGTTTTCTTTATCTACTACAATTCTTCCAGCTTGTCCAAGGTCTTGAAGTGTTGCGCTTTCAAGTGTTCTACCAAGCTCTTCAGAAATCACTTGTCCGCCTGTTAAGATTGCGATATCTTGAAGCATTGCTTTTCTTCTATCACCAAATCCTGGTGCTTTAACAGCTACTACGTTTAATACTCCTCTTAATTTGTTTACAACTAGAGTCGCTAACGCTTCACCTTCAACATCTTCTGCGATGATTAATAACGGTTTATTTCCAGCCTGAACGATTTGCTCAAGTAATGGTAATAAATCTTTCATATTGCTGATTTTTTTGTCATATAGTAAAATATATGCGTCATTGTATTCAGCTACCATTCTCTCAGTATCAGTTACGAAATAAGGTGATAAATATCCTCTATCAAATTGCATACCTTCAACTACTTCAAGTTCGTCTTGAAGCGATTTACCTTCTTCCACAGTAATTACACCGTCTTTTCCAACTTTATCCATCGCTTCTGCGATTAGTTTACCGATGTTTTTATCGTTATTTGCCGAAATAGTAGCAACTTGCTCGATTTGCTCTTTATTTTCCACAGGCTTGCTCATTTTTTTAAGCTCTTCGATAATAGCCTGAGCTGCTTTATCCATACCTCTTTTTACAGCAATCGGATTTGCTCCGGCAGTAATATATTTTAGACCTTCTTTAAAAATTGCATGCGCTAAAACAGTTGCTGTTGTTGTACCATCCCCTGCTTCATCAGCAGTTTTGCTGGCAACTTCTTTAACAAGTTGCGCACCCATGTTTTCTACTGGATGTTTTAGTTCGATTTCTTTTGCTACTGAAACACCGTCTTTTGTAATATGAGGTGCTCCGAAACTTCTTTGAAGTAATACGTTTCTACCTTTTGGTCCCATTGTAACTCTAACAGCATCAGCCAGTTTTTCCACACCAGCTAACAATTCGTTTCTTGCTACATCACTATATACGATTTCTTTTGCCATGACTCCCCTCCTTTAATTATTTTTCAATTTTTCCAAGAATATCATCAGTATTCAACACTAAATATTCTTTTCCATCAATTGTAATATCAGTTCCCGCATATTTTGCGAATACTACGATATCACCTTCATTTATAGGAAGGTTTTCATCTTCTTCCACTTCTTTAGAAATAGCTACAACTTTTCCTTCAAGTGGTTTTTCTTTAGCATTATCAGGAATAATGATTCCGCTTGCTGTTTTAGCTTCTTCTTCTAATCTTTCAACAAGTACTCTTAGTCCTATAGGTCTAAACATTCCCGCCTCCTTTTTATAAAATTGGTTTAACTGCTGAAATTATATAATAAAAGCGAAAAGAAGTCAAGAAAGTTTATATTTTTTTTAAAGTTTTTTTAGTGCCAATTACTAAAGTTTTTTGAATATTATTTCATCATTGTATTTGGAAGCCATAATGAAATTTCAGGAATATACGTAATCAGTAACAAACCGACTAAAAGCACCAAAAACCAAGGAAGTACCGATTTGACAACTTCTTTTATAGGCTCACCCGTTATTCCGCTGGCTACGAAAAGATTAAGCCCAACAGGAGGAGTTAGCATTCCAAGTTCCATATTAATAGTAATAATAACTCCGAAATGAATAGGATCGATTCCTAGCATCGTAGCAACAGGTAAAAGTAAAGGCACCATAATCATAATAATGGAGCTTGGTTCCATAAAATTCCCGGCTATTAGCAAAATAATATTTACCGCTATTAAAAACATTACTTTGTTTAAGTGCATATTTACGACAAAATCGGTAAGCATCTGAGGAACATTTTCAAGGGTTAGAAAATAAGCAAACATGGATGCGTTTGCGATAATAAATAAAATCATCGCACTGGTTTTAGCGCTTTCAAAAAAAACATCCCCAAGCTCGGTGATTTTAATATCCCTATAAATAAATAAAGATACGAATAACGCCCAAATCGCACTTACAGCCGCAGCTTCAGTAGGAGTAAAAATACCTCCGTAAATCCCACCGATGATAATTACAATAGTCATTAAAGCCCAGAAAGACTCCTTAAACTTCTGCCATCTTTCCTTCCAGGAAGCGGGTTTTGTCTTTTTGAATCCAAGTCTTAATGCTCCCACATACGTAACAGCTATAAGCATAAACCCTATAAGAAGTCCTGGAATTATTCCCGCCATAAAAAGCTTACCTATACTTTGTTCGGCCGTAACTCCGTAAATAATCATAACAATACTAGGAGGTATTAAAATACCTAAACTACCCGCAGTCGTAATAGTACCTATCGCATATGTCTTAGGATATCCGGCAGCCATAATGGCCCCAAACATAATAGACCCGATTGCCGCCACGGTGGCAGGCGAACTTCCTGAAACAGCCGCAAAAATAATACTCGCAAAAATAGCCGCAATCGGAAGACCTCCCGGAAGATGTCCGACAAAAGCTTTTGCGAACTCAATTATTCTTTTAGCGCTTCCGCCTTTACTTAGAAGATTCCCCGCTAAAATAAACATTGGAATAGCCATTAACGCATATTTATCTAGCTGCGTAAAAAGATTGCTTGCTAAATCTATAAGTAAATCTTTTCCTTCAAAAATATAAGCAGTAATCATTGTAGAGAGTCCAAGAGAAACGGCAACAGGCACGCTTAAAAGTAAAAAAAGAAAAAAAAGCCCGAAAAGTGTTGCTACTATCACTTGATTTCTCCTAAATTTTCTTTTACTTCCTCTATAATCATTTCACTCTCACTCTTACTCGCTATTTCATCAGCCGGAGTTTTTACATCTTCAATAATTTTATAATTCATTAAAATAGCGGCAATTATCATACTAATAGGAATTATAGTATAAACATACCACATCGGAATATTCAAATCTACACTCACTTCACCGCTTGCAAATACCCCATAATCAGGGTCAAATATAAAAAGATATCCGAAATATCCTACTAAAACTATATAAAAAAGCGTAATAATATCAGCTAAAAGTATTACAAACTTTGCAGCTTTTGGCGGCAGTAAATCCACTAAAATCGTAACCTTAATATGTCCGCCAACTCTAAAAAGATAAGCCGCCCCAAACATGGCAGACCAAATAAAAAGATAGCTTGTCAGCTCAAACGCCCAGTCTATTCCTTCATGAAACACAAACCTGGCAACAACATTTACAAAAGCTAAAAGAACCCCTGAAGCAATTAAAAAAGAAGTCAGAAATACAGTTACAGAGATTATTATCTTTTCGAATATCTTTAACAAGATTTTTTCCTTTAAAAGGGGAAAACTCCCCAGAAGTTTTATTCTTCTCCCTCTTTAATAGCAGCTTGAATTAAATCTTTTCCGATTGTATCGTAGAATTTAGGATAAATACTTCTTAGTTTTTTCTCCCATAGAAGTCTTTGCTGAGGAGTTAGATAATCAATTTCAAGTTTTCCTGTTTTTTGTGCGTATTCTTTAATTTTGTTTAACTGATCGTTGTTTAGCTCTTTTGCCCAAACTCTCTCTTTTTCAGTCGCTTCTTTCATAGCTTGAAGTATAACTTTTTTCATATCATTAGGAAGTCTGTTCCAAAATTTTTTACTCATAACTACCAAATATCCGAGATATCCATGATTTGTCATAGTCATATATCTTTGAACCTCATAAAATTTTTTCGTATAAATATTTGAAATCGTATTTTCTTGTCCGTCAACAACTCCTTGCTGAAGAGCCGAATACACTTCGCTAAACGGAAGTACTACAGGAATAGCTCCAAGAGCCTTAAACTGTTCAATAAGAACTTTTGAACTCATAACTCTGAATTTTAACCCTTTACAATCTTCAGGTTTAATTAAAGGTCTTTTATTATCAGTTAACTGTTTAAATCCGTTATCCCAATACGCAAGTGCAACATATCCTTTTTTCGTAACCATATCTTTTAGTTTCTCTCCTACTTCCCCGTCAAGAACCTTATGAAGATGTTGTTCATTTTTTAGTAAAAACGGAAGATCAAATAATCCCAGCTGTGGCACAAGACCCGTAAATTTAGAAAAAGTAGGAGCTGCCATTTGAACGGTATTAAACTTTAATTTTTTTAATATCACCTTATCTTTCCCAAGCTGTGCGTTAGGATAAACTTTTACTTTAATTTTTCCATGAGAGAGTTCTTCCACTCTTTTGGCAAAATAATCGGCCGCTTTTCCTTTTGGTGTATTAGGTGACACTACATGAGAAAATTTAATCACATAATCAGCCGCAAACCCCAAACTCGCAAGCAATGCTAAACTTAAAGCACTTTTTAATAATTTCATTTGTTCTCCTTTTAATTTTCATTTAATATTTATTATAACATTTTCCCAATTTATTATTCTTTTTAGGCAAATTTATGAGAAAATATGTTACACTTTGTAACATATCGCTCAACAACTCTTGACATAAAACATATTTTTTATTATCATTTCAATCCACACAGCGGTGGGGTAGCTCAGCTGGCTAGAGCGCCGGTCTCATAAGCCGGAGGTCGGGAGTTCAAGTCTCCCCCTCACTACCATTAAAACTCCCATAAAATCGATGTTTTGATAGCTTAAAAATTGATGAGGTGTCCCCTTGGGTGTCCCTTAGTAAGCAATTTTCTCAAAATTTAACTTCTAAATATCTTCTTCAAGAAGAATAAAATTTAGTTAACAAAATATATTTTCTCTAAAAAAAAATCAAAATCCGTTTAGTTTTGTTTAGCAGTGTTTAGTTTATTCTTTAATGGAAACCTTTGGAAACTTTAAAAGTCGTGTTTCCTTTTGTTTCCTTTTCAAAAATCCTGTTGATTTTTTCTGATAACCCGTTCACTTTTACAGGCAAAAGCTGGGAATTTGTATTGCTTTTTTTCACTTATAGCTTGAATTATGCCTATTAAAAGGGAATTAATAATCAGTATACGGGTGTTGTATTGCTGGGCTTAGGCAGGGGCTTAGCAAGGGGTCGGTAAGCAGGATACCCCCTCTACCTTAAAAGCGGTTTTTGTTTTTTCAGTGTTGGGCGTCCGATTGCTAATATGTAGGGTAAATAATTTTTAACCCACCCTCTCTCAAAAGTTAACTGGTTAACTCTGCTGGTTAACTTTTTGTCAAGTGGTTAACTTTTTGGTTAACTCTCTCAAAAGCCCTAAATTTCGGTGAGCTTATAAGAAAAAGTTAACTAAATTTGTCAACCGATAGTTAACTGGTTGACATCGGTTACCTCTTTAAAAATCCCTATATTTCGGGGATATTAAGCATTTTGTCAAGAATGTTAACCACTTTTTAGTTAACTTTGTGTGTGTGAAAACTGGGGTTGGCGACCACCGCAGGCGATTTTCACCTAAAAGGACCCGCTGACTTTTTAATGTCCCTGTTGGGTCCTTTTTTGCTTGAATTTCATTTGCGGGCACTCGCGACTCCAAATTTCATACACTCATAACGAAAATTTTTACTTCAAATATTCAAAGAATGGAAAACCGGTATATAATGTAACCTCTATAAAATCATTCCTTGAAGTAAGCCTAAAAGTTTCAATAATGTTACACAATAATTTTTAAAAAAATGCTTAAACCCCACCGATATTACTTGCTTTTAAAAAGAAGTTTCAAAAATCATTGTGTAAATATGTAAACCTAAAAAAATCGTATTGTGTGAGTAAATTTTGCGGTCGAAAGTGCCCGCAGACAAAATTCTCTCTAAGCAGGACCCGCTTATTCTCTTATAAGTTCCTTGGTATAGAGATAAAGCGTAAGTAAAATAAAAGAAGTTGAGATGGTTAAAATCACAATGTCGCTTTTAATGAAAAAAGCTAAAACAATATTCAATATCACCCAGCTTATGACCGCTATTGTTAAAGCAATGAAAAACCTTGCTATTTTCCACATTAAAATAATATCTTTCATTTATCCAGCCTTAAAATAATCATAACTCATTATATCACAATTGAAAAAAGCTATTATAAGCATCTCTACACCTCATTACCATACCCAAAATCCATTTTCGTTGATTGTAGAGGCTGTGAGAGGGCAATTTGAGAGTGTTTTATTTGATTGAGACTTTTTCCATTAATTGCTGCTTTAATTCTTCGTAATTTATTTCTTTTACTGAAAATTTCTTATTAAAAAACTCTAACATCTTATCTATATCCTCAAAAATATATAGATAATCTTTGTAATTTTCATTATTAAGAATGTAAAATCGTTTAGCTATTATGAGGTCATATTTTACATTTTCAATAGCATTACCTAATAGAAACGATTTAATATTGCTTGCTATTTCAATTCCGGACTGCTTTAAATACTCTCTCATTAAGAAGACATCTTCCTCTAATGTTTCGATGTTCTTTGTATCACCAGCTTTATCTATAAACTCTCCTGAATACCTGTCTATTTCACCATAAAAGTTCAGATATGTTCCAACATCAGCCATAAAATAAAATTCAGTCTCAATACTATCCTCATCTAACTCTTCATATTCCATGAACTCCTTAGCCTCTAATAGTAAATCCTCCATACTTGCTTTTAGGAAGTTAGGATTTGCTATTGTCTTTAACTGACTACCGCTTGTCTCTTTTATTGCCTTAATGGCTCTTGCATATATAGCTGTTATGAGGTCTTGTTCTTCATACTTAGATGATAATCCCCTAAATATTTCTAAATGTTTCTTATAGGTGTTAACTTTTAGATTGTAAGTTTCAAAATGTTTTTGTAAGTTCCCTAAGAGAATAAGAAGTTTTTTTTCAAAAAAAGAGAGATTTGCGTATATATATTTAAATCTTTCTATTTTATTCTTACTATTATAACTATCTATATTATACTTACTATTGTCTAACTTTTCAGTGATACCCCCTCTCATTTCTGAATGATACCCCCTATCACTTTTTGATGATACCCCCTCTAACTTTTCAGTGATAAGGGTATAACCTTTTAGTGATAAGGTATAGTATGTTTTACTGCCTTTTTCTTGAGAAAAATATTTATTTAGTAAACCAATTTTTACTAACTTATTTATCTTATTACCCAATACTTGAGCTTTGTTTTTTGCTTTAATATACAAAAGCGGATTATCCTCAATAATCTTTTTGTAAGCTATATGAGTGTATTCCGTATCGTCAATGATTATTCGGCTTTGCTTAATCTTTTCGTGTTCTGTGGTGCATAACTGAGCTATATACTCAAATATAGCTATATCTTTTAAATCCAGCCATATCTGTTGCTCTTTTGGCTTATCTTTGTTATAATCACTTAGAAACTCATAAAAGGCTTTTTGCCTTATCGTTATAAACTCTCTCATTAATTTCCCTTTTTGATGAGGTTGTTATTTGGTCTGTAAGGCGATTTTATTGCACTCAATAGGCAGGTAGCGGCAAGCCTTTTTTATTGCCTCAGACCTGCTCTTAGCCGCTAATACGACAGCTTTTCTACCTGCTTCTATCTGATATAAGCCGTCGTCTAATTTGTAGATTTTTACCTCAGCGTTTTTCATTGATAATCCTTACTCATCCAGCTTGTAAAGCCGCTTTCTTAGATTTTAAAAACTCGATAATTTTTTCAGTCAACGCAACCTGACCTTTTGAAGTTATATAAGTTGTCTTAACCTGTTTTTCCCCTGTAGGTGTATGAATTGTCTTACTTTTAACTTCAAAATATCCCCTGTCTATATACACCTGATACGGCTCATTATTTATCATGAGATAGCCGTTATCCCTTAACCATTTAAAAAGTCGGTTCTGCCCTATTGTATAGCCTCTCTTGCTTATGATTTTCGCCCACTCTCTTATTTTAATAGAAGTTTTGGAAGTCTCTACCTGCTTAGCAAAAACTATATAAGGCTGGTTTTGCTGGAGTTCTTGCTGAAGTTCTATTCTCTTTTGCTTTTCCTCTTTGAATTTTTGTAAAATCTCAATCATAAAGTCAGGATTATTTAAAGTCTTTTCTATTACATCATCTGTGGCGTATAAGCCGTGTTTTCTAATTGCCGGTAATACTTCCTCAACCAGCCAATCTTCAAATCTTTTAGCCTCTGGCTTATCACTTCTTAAAATAGTCCTAAATAAATTCGGCTCATTGATTATATAAGCTTTCTGCTTTCCACCTTTTGTAAGGAGTTCGGTCTGACCTAACCCCTTTGGGTTAAGTCTTTTTTTTAAATCTGTAATATTTTTTATTCCAAGGATTTTTGCAACTTCATTTAATACAAACCAAGGCTCTCCTGCCTCATCTCTTAATACTCTAATCGCTCCAAATTCCCCATTAAATACCTGTAAGTTCATTTCCCCTCCTTATATCCGTTTATCTTTTTAAAATCAATTTTCACATCATTGTGAATAAGATTATCCACTGCCTCTTTAAAGCGGTTGCGGCTACTAAAAATCCATAAGTGCCTAAGCTGTGATAAATTCACTCCCGTAAGTGCTTTAATCTGATTATCCGAATAGATTGACTTTTTTATAAATTCAATCCCTAAGTAATGATTAACTTGTTTTTTGTAGTTCATCATTGTCCTTTAGAAATTTAGAGATTAAACGTTTATGTTCCATTTCTATTTCATTCAATATTTTTGCAGCTATATTTTTCTCTTTCTCTATTTCATTAAAAAATTCTTCCGTTTCTTTTAATATAGCTGTATCTGTTGAGGTGTTTATTTTTTCAATACTGAGCCATTTATTTTGCATTGTCCGCCTTTATCTGATACCTGACGTATTTGATTTGTTTGTATGCGTTGTTTAAAAGCAAAAGCAGTGGCGGCTGGATAGTGCCGTTATCGTTTATTTCCAGCCTTTCTAACTCATTGATTTCATTTTTAAGCAGTGTTATGTATGATTGCAGTTTTTTAACCTCAGCGTTCATTTAAACTCTTTACAATGGATAACTAATATCACAATTCCCGTTTTGATAAACGACTATTACTATATCGCTATTACCAGCCTGTAATTGTCTAAGTTTTTTTTGATTTTCAACCATCTCATAAACCGCTATATCCTCAAAACCAAACCCAAGTTCACTTTCTATAAAATCTTTTATTTCAGAGTGATTAAATTTTTCTCTCGCATAATTTAACTTTGAACTTAATATTTTTTTCTGAAATGTTTGTTGCTTATTCTCCATTGTCAGTCCTTTTGATATAATTTTGTGCTTATTTTTCATTGTCAATCTTAGTAGAGGTTTTTGCCTCTATTCTGCTAATAATCTCATCTTTTAGCTCTAATAACCTTTGCCTTACCTCATCATTATTTGCTAACTTATAACTTGTAATTTTCCCTATACCGCTTGGTATATTCACAATTCCATCTTTGCCGATATATTTCCTTATCTCCACGATTATTTTTGATAAATGCGTAAAAGAGCAGTTATTCGTTGCCCTGTTTAGCTCTTCTCCAGCTAAGAGCTTGTCTATACACTTAACTACACGACGGCTGGTAAGCGTTCTCCAATTGATAGATTTCATTACCCGCCTATCATTTCGATTTTGTGGTCTTCAAGCCATTTTTCAATTTCACTCCTTTTGTATCTAACGAATTTGCCTATTTTGCTGTATGGTATGCGTCTTTCCATTCTCATACGGTTTTGTGCGTGAATGCTTATGCCGTATTCCTCTTGCAACTCCTCAGGCGTTAACCACTCTTTTTTTACCATCTCTTTAATAGCCTCAGCCATAAGCCTTTGAATTTCCTCTACACCGATTTGCTCTAACAATGCTTGTCTATTCATTGCCTCTCCTTTCAGGTGGTATGTTTTTTGGTATACTTTCAAAAGAATTGTTTTGATGTGTTATATACATCAATTGATGTTATTTTACATCATTTAATGCTTATTGTCAAATCATATTTAAGGGGAATGATGTGAAAAAGAATGAATTTATTAAACAAATAAGACAAAAATATAAAATGAGCCAAAAAAAATTTGCTGAATATTTAGAAGTAAGTAAATCATTAATAGAAAAAGTAGAAATGGGTAAAATACCAGCTATTCCCGAAAATAAGTATGTAAAAGCAGTGTGTGCCTTAGAGGGTTTGGATAATGAGATATTTAAGTTTGATGAGATTACAGACGAAATATTAAAAGAGTATGAGCTGACTAAGTTCTCAAAAGCGTTTAGACGATTTTTGTATTTTTATTATGGAGATTTTCTTAATGAAGATTTAATAAGAGATTTTACTTCAAAAACAGAAAAAACAATTATTAATTACTCATTGTATAAAATTGACGAGTTTACTTTAATGCTACTGAATGTAGATATTGAAAAATTAATTAAAGAACGATTTATAAACAACACAGATAACAATTGCTTACTAATTTTTCACGAAATTATTATTATTTTAACTATATATAAAATTGAAAATTTACCTATTAAACCATCTTGTTTTAAAGAAAATATAAATATATACTTTGATTTTTTAAAAAATAGGTCATTTGAAAACAACAATATTCGTTGCATTGAAAATAAATTAAAAAAAATGGATTGGGATAATGATGAGCATTTTATAAATATAAAAATTGAATTAATGAAAAAAGACCTTGCAGACTTAGAAGACATCGGCTTACCTCTCACAATAGAAAACATCAAAAAACTCAAAAAACAAAAAGAGCTGGAAAAAATACAAAATGAAGTTATCCCAGCCCCAACCGACCCAAAAGACAAACAGATATGCGAATTGCTGCAATACGCCCCGCCTGCCTTTAAAGATAAGATAATAGAGAAGTTACTAAAATTCAAGGATGAGGTGGAGGATATTTAGATAATTTTTCCTTTGTCTTTTTTACTATCCATTTCTGAATGTGATTTTTAGGTTTATATCTTTTAATCAGTTTGCTAAGTTTTGAATTAATATGAAAATATTTCCTTTGCTGTTCATCATTTAATTTTGATAGATTTTCTCCTATTGTTTCAATTTCGTATGGTAAATTCATCAAATCTTCTTCAAATGTATCAAGGTCAAAATGTTCAACTTCAATTTCATATATTTCTAAAAATCTATTACAATCGTTATATTTCATCTTAAAAACCTAAACTTGTGCTTTCATTAATATGCCTCTTTTCTATGTTTTATATCAAGTATTCTTATAATATCATCCTCCACATCAAATAAAACCCTGTAATCGCCAACCCTGAACCTGTAAGGCGGATAATGATTTGTAAGTTTTTTAATATTTGGAGTATCGGGGTAGCTTTCAAGCAGTTTAATTTTTTCAAGTATGATTTTTTGATACTTTTTATCAATCTTTTTCAACGTCTTAAAAGCAGTTTTAGATATTTCAATTTTCATTTAACGCCTCTATAACCTCATCAAAACTAATAAACTCTTCATCTTTTTGAGTGTTTACTCTATCTGCAGACTTTATAATAATATTTTTCACAGCATATTCGCCTAATTTATCGCTAATAGTTTCTATAATATCGTTCACAGCCTTAAAAAGCAGGTCAAGCTCTTTTATATATTTTTTCATTAAAATTTCATCTATTTCCTCTAAAAGCTCATTTAGCTCATTACTAAAAGCAATAAACTCATCTTTATTTGATTTAACTTCATTATCGGGGAGTGTAGATATAATCTCATTTATTAATTTAGCTTTACCAATAAGCTCTTCAATATTATCAGTGCTTAAATTTAGTTTAAATACTTTAAGCGGATTTATCTGCATAGTCATTGTGTTACTCCTGAATGATTTAATTTATTATAACACATAATTTGATTTGATAGTTTTTATTCACAGATAGGGAAATAGTGTTTAATACACCTCATCGTGAGAGCCTATATCAAGCAGGATAACGCCTTTTTCGGTTACAATAAATTCAAGTATTATCCTGTAACTCATATCTACCGACACGCTGTATTTATCGCTTAATTCTCCTTTTAATTTGTGAAGTCTTAAAGACGGATGATTAATATCATTTTCGATAAGTTTAAAAGTTTTAGCGATTTTCGGTTTTAATTCAGGATTTTTCTTGATGAGCTTAGCAAGTTTTTTCATAAACTTATCGGTTGTTATTATCTTATAACTCATCAATTTGCCTTATAAGCGTTTCAGCGTCTCCTGTTATTAAAGTTCCTTTTTCTTTTGCCTCTAAATAATCAAGATAACCTATATCTCCTCTTAAAGCCCAAATTTTATCCTCTTCAGTTTTTCCCTCTTCTACTTTATAAGCGATAAGTCTAAAAAGCTCTTTTATTTTAGATACAGCCTCATTGTCTTGTATTTCATCTTTAAGTTCCCACAAAAGCCTTGCGATTTCTATAAGCTCTCTTTTATCGTTTTTAGATAAATCGTCGGCATTAAGAGCAGTCAAAAAATTTTTAAATATTTCAAGCTGTCCTATAAGTTTTTGGAGCTCCCTATCGAATTTAAAAACTTTCCTTAAGTCTATTTGCATTGTCATAGCATTACTCCTGAATAATTTAATTTATTATATCACATAATAAGTGATGAGGTTGATTTCGTTTGCTATAATATATCGAAACAAAAAACGGGTGTAAATAATTTTTGTAGCTCATTATCCTACAAAATATACTCTTAATTCGCTCTAAAACAGCCCTACAATCAAAAAATCACCTCAGCAGGTATGTATATAAACCTAAAAGAAAAAAGAGGCTTATTTCGGCTCTATTATTTCAAGCATTTCCTGATTTGCTTTTTGAGTAGAGGTGTGGTAATTGATACTTACATACCTGTTGATAGTCGTTGCGTTTTTATGTCCTAATACACCGCTAACAATCGATGTAGGTATCCCTTTTTCTATAAGTGCGGAGGCTAATATGTGGCGGCAGTAATGAAGTGAGAATTCAGGCATTTTTAGATATTCTTTTAATTTATCAACCTGTCTATCAGGCTTTTTAAGATGTTCTGCTGGATTATTAAAGCTATAAAATACCCAGCCTTTACGCTTAACTCCAAGTTCAAGCAGAGCCTCTTTGATTAATGGCGGCAGGTCGTAACGTTGATTTTCATTCGGCTTTGCGTCCGCTATCCAATAGTAATTATTCTCAAGGTCTATATTTTCCCACCTAAGCTGTAATATTTCACTTTTTCTCCTACCGCTGAGTGCAAAAAGGAAAAATGCCCTATAATAAGGGTCGTCGGCATATAGTTCCATAATACCCTGATATATTCTTTTTAGTTTCTCCTGTGCGTTTATTACAATTTTTTTGGTGTCTTTTTGTTTAATGTGAATATCTTTTACCGGATTTTCTTTTATGAGCTTGTTGTGAATTGCAAACTCAAACATTGGGCGCAAAATAACCAGCACTTTATTTTGGGTATTAGGTGATAAGCCTTTATCTCTCATTTTTGATATAATTTTCCCGATATGTAAAGGTTTGACGTCTTTTAGTCTTTTAGAGCCGATTTCATCCTTTGCGTATCTTTTATATATTTCCTTTCTTTTTTTATCCCAGCTTTCACTTGTCGGATTATTTTGCATAAAAAGTTCAAACAATTCATCAACTTTCATATACTCATTTTGTTTATATCCAGCCTCTACGTCGTTTTTAAGTTCGGCAAGTATTCTCATAAGCTCTTTTTTATATTCTCTTAGCGTCCAATTGGGTCTTTCTTTAAGGGTTATCACTTTCCTAACCTTTTTACCATCTTGTTTAAACTGAATCAAAAATTTTAATTTATCTTTTTTGTGTTGTTTAATATTCGGTAGTCCAATATCTTTATAATCGCTTACTTTTATAGCCATAAAAACTCCTTATTTTCGGTGGTCTCCTAATAATAGGGGACACCCAAAAGCTAATTTTTCCCATTGTATCGGGAGTTTTAAGTCTTTTCTTCAAATGGGTGTCCCCTTGGGTGTCCCCTTTTGAGCTATTTAATAGCAAATCAAAGTATATCATCTCAAAAAGTAAAAATCAAAAAGCCCGAAAATAAGGAACATTTAAAAACCAATGAAAATCAACGAAAATGTAGAGTGAGTGAGTTCAAGTCTCCCCCTCACTACCATTATCTCAATATAAGTGTCAGTCACTTATATAAAAGCCTTAATTACTTTTATTCCACTCTTTTATAAAAAGGTTAATATTATGTGTTATAATATTTAAGATGGAAAGTTTTAGAAAGGAAATAATGTTTAATGTGAAAATAACCGACTTCTTATCACGACTGACTCATACTAACAGACAAGAACAAAAATATTTAAAAAAATTATTAGATAGAGTTGATGACAGTTATGATAGAGAAACAATTGAATTTTTTTTAAATGCCACGACTTTCGGCGATATTCAAGAATTTTTAGAGATGCAAAGATTAATAAATTATCAAATATCTCCTGAAGATTTTGAAGGCACTATAAATGATTTAAAAGAAAAAATTGCTTATGAATTAAACGAAGCAATCCTCAAAAATTCTTGATATAATTTTAAAAAAGGCTTCATTTGGTTTTAGCTCTAAAATACAGACCCAAAAGATTTGAAGAAATTATAGGACAAGACGCAATAGTTAAAACTTTAAGAAACTCCCTTGATAATAACAGAATAGCTCATGCCTATCTTTTCTCAGGATTAAGGGGAAGCGGAAAAACTACTACGGCAAGAATTTTCGCAAAAGCTTTACAATGTGACAAAGGCGTCAGTTCAGATCCATGCGAAACATGCGAAAACTGTGTTCTGGCAAATGAAAACAGACACATGGATATTATAGAAATGGATGCCGCCAGTAATAGAAAAATAGAGGATATAAGGGAGCTGATAGAACATACAAAATATAAACCTTCTATCGGTAGATACAAAATATTTATAATAGACGAAGTCCATATGCTGACAAATGAAGCCTTCAATGCTCTTTTAAAAACCCTTGAAGAACCACCTGAATACGTAAAATTCATTATGGCTACCACAGACCCACTTAAATTACCCGCTACCATATTAAGCCGCGTTCAGCATTTCAGATTCAATAAAATACCCGAACGCACCATTGAAAATTATCTTCAAAAAGTATTAATAAATGAAAACATACATTTCGAAGACGAAGCTTTAAGACTTATTGTAAAAGCGGCAAAAGGCAGTGTAAGAGATTCTTTAACTCTTCTTGACCAGGCAATAGCCTACAGTGGAGGGGAAATAACCCTTGATAAAGTAGTTGATATGCTTGGAGTAATAAATCCGGAAATTATTTCAGATATTTTTAAAGCAATTTTTGACGGCAATAAAAAGGTACTACTTAAAATAATAAATCAAATAAAAGATTATGATATCGAATCAATATTGGACGAAATAATATTATATTTAAAAGAAGCTATGTTTACGGGAAGTTTACCGCTTATTACAATGCAGAGATTTTTTAATATTTTAAGTGATACGAGAGAACTTATTAAATACCACAGTGATAATGAATTTATTTTAAGTTTAATGTTTTTTAGAATGATCGAGGCAACCAAACCTCACAAAATAGACGATCTAATTAAAAACTTAGAACAAAAAATTGACATAAACGCTTATAAACCTAAAAATCTACCGGAAATTACAAAACCTGATGGAGAAGAACTGTTTAAAACTTTAATAAATAAAATTAAAGAAAAAGATGAGGATTTAGGAATCTGTTTTGAAACAAGCCTCAAATTTATCTCTTTTGAAAACGGAATATTAAAATGGGAAAGCTGTCCCGATGAAGAATGTAAGCAGATGTTTAGAAGATTCTTTTCTCCGGTAATAAGACCTTTAATCAACGACGTTTTCGGAATAGGTACTCAAATAGAAGTAATAAGATGTCCAAAAGAGCCTCAAAAAAAAGAAATACCAAAACCCAAACAACCTCAGCAAAATATCCTAAACAACAAATCTGAAGACGTCATTAGAAAAGTAAGAGAAATTTTCGGAAGTGATGTTAAAATTACGAAAATTTCCGACAAATAGAATTTTTTAATTCATAAATATCAAAATCGTTTGCCACATAAACATTCCCCGTATAATATTTTTTGATTTCTTCTAAAATTTCTTCTTTCTCAAATCTTGGAGAAATATGTGTAGCTATCAGGTTTTTAACTCCATATTTTTCAGCTGCAATTCCCAGACTTTTAGCAGTTGTATGGAGATATTTGGTTTCCATCTTTTCAAAGACTTCAGCAGTGTATGTTGCTTCATGTATTAATAAATCCAAATCTTTTAAATATTTGCCAAGATAATCGGGCTCTGCGTTATCTCCAGCTATTATTATTTTTTCTCCATCGATTATTTCCGTATATTCCGAAGCTTTATAAATTTTTCCGTTTTTTTCTACATCTATACCATTTTGAATATCTTTATATTCGTTTCCCGGATTAAGCCCGTCTTTTATTAATTTTTGAGCGTTTAACTTGATTTTCGGTTTTCTTTGAATATAAAAAGCCAGACTCTCAACCGAATGTATAAGAGGCAATACTTTTAAATTAAAATTTTCAAATTCTTCCTCAAACCCTCCGTAAATTTCAATAAAACTCAACTCATACCCTAAATGTTCATACGAAATATCAACAACAGCCTCAACCATCTCCTTTACGCCTTTTGGAGCATAAATTTTTAAAGGAGTTTCACATTTATCAAGCATTCTTGAAGTAATTAATCCGAACAATCCGTAAACATGGTCTCCGTGTATGTGAGAGATAAAAATAGTTTTAAGTTTATAAATACTAAGAGGGGTTTTTAAAATCTGATGCTGAGTTCCTTCCCCACAATCAAAAAGATACCAGCCGTACTCGTTTTCTATTTCCATTCCAATTCCGGAAACATTTCTTGTTTTTGTAGGTCTTCCGGCAGATGTTCCAAAAAAAGTAAATTTCATTAAAAACCTTTTTAAATAATTTTACCAATAAAAAACATATAAAGAAGTACAAAAATGCCAAAATAATAAAATCAATTGAAGTATTTTTAGAAGCTCGAAGTATTTTATCTGGCGGAGAGGGCGGGACATGTTGACAATACCGAAATTACGCCTTTTTCGACAAACTGTCAGTGGAATTGTCAGTGAACAGCTCCAGGTTTCTGTCAAGCTGTAGATGTTCGTTGTTGATAAATTTGGCGTAAGTTTCAAGGGTTTCCTGAGTGTTCCTGTGACCGAGTATCTGGGATACGTTGAAAATAGGAACGCCTCTTTTTATGGCAAGTGTGGCAAACGTGTGTCTTGTGTTATACATCACTCTCTTTTCTATATTACACTTTTCAAGCAAAGCATACCACTGAGGATGAAGTTTGTCCGACGAATAATACCTTTTACCCGTTTTGGTTGTAAAAAGATTAAATGTTTTTTTCTTTTTCGCTTTTTTAATCAGCTCTTCAAGATACGGTTTAAGGTTTTGAAATACAGGGACTTTTCTTATAGAGTTTTTTGTTTTGGGTGTATCGGTTTCGCCTTTTCTTATTCTTTTGTTTACATTGATATACATTTCGTTAAGATTAATATCGCTTATCGTAAGGGCTATAATCTCACCCGGACGCATTCCCGTATAAAAGGCTATTGCTAAATAACATTTGAACTGACCTTGAGCATTGTTTATTAAGAGTTTAACCTCTTTTTCACTAAAAGGTTTCATTTCCCTTACTTTAACGTGTGAAGGCAGTTTAATGTTTTTAGCAGGATTGATTTGTATATGCTCGTATTCTACGGCTATGTCTAAAATGGCGATTAATATATTAAGGATATTCCTTAACCTTTTCGGCGTTACCTCTTTAAGCCTGTTATCTATCCACTCTTTTATTTCGCCCTTAGTGATTTCATTTACCTTTTTGTGTTTAAAAAGCGGAAAAAATTGGTTTACCACAATATTTTCGTATTCATAGTAGCTTTTTAAATTTTCTTTTTGTCTTAAATATATAGTGGCGTAATACTCAAACTCTTTAGGTTTAACCCTGTTATCCTGAATCTCACCGAGAAGTATTTTTCTTTCAATTTCAGGGATAACATACTTTTTAGCAAGTTTAATATTTTCTTTGGTGTAATCCCTTTTAAGTGACTTTTGAACACACCTGCCGTTTACGTAATACTGAACGTATAGTTTCCCTTTTCTATTAAACAAACTGACTTTTGGATTTTCTATCATCTCTTACCTCCCGTGAGGTAAGTGCCAATCGTAATACAATTATAGCTCATTTAAAATCTCTTTAAAAGGATTTTCTTCTTTTCCCGTTATCCATTTTTCCATTTGGGAAACATTCCATAACGTTTTATTTATTCCGTAAGGCTCATAATAGTGGATTCCTTTTTTGAAAAGTCTGTTTTTGTTTTTTAAAAGAAAATCTTTGCTTACACCGAGATAGTTTGCCATTTTAGATGTAGAGTAACAAAAAGGCTTCATAGGCTTATCCTTTTTGTTACTTAATTATAATAAAGAATTTAAAAAAAACCCGAAATTGAAAAAATTTCTAAATTTTTTTTATTTTTTATTCAAAGACAATTTCTTTATTATAATTAAGCACAAAAGGAGTTCTCCCATGGATTACAAAAAAATAAAACAGTTAATCAACAAATTAGAAAAACTGCAAAAAGAAGAAGCCCTGCTTGAATCTAAAATAAAAAAGATAAAAGAGCAAATCAATATTACTCAATCTGAATTAAACAGACTTCTCTCACTTTCTAACAATCAGCCTCAAACATCTTCTTCAATCAACTAACTTTCAATTTTATCTTTCCAGATTTCTTCTTTTTTCTTGCAATCCAATAAAAAAATTCAAACTCATATAAATATATAAAAAAGCACAAGCGTTTGAGTTTACGAAAACGTGTAGTGCGTACGCACTACGCAATTGTTCGGCAAGCTCAAATTGCTTCGTGCAAAGAAGGAGTTACGCATGATTAGGAAATCCTCAATCCATATAGAAAAAGCAAATATAGGAGAATTCTATCACAACAGCAGGGAAAAGAAAACCAAAAACTCTATTTTTTCCACAAAAGACAATTACTGCAATATAAAAGCAAACGAAGCAATGGAATTATATTTTTCGGAACTGAAAAAAAGAACCGAGCTTTACCGGAAAAGAACCGGTAAAAAACTGCATAAAAAAACGATAACGCTTTTCAGTGCAATAATCAATCTTAATGAAAAACATACAAAAGAGGATTTGAAAAAAATAGTCAGATTTATTGAGAAAAGATACAACACCAAAGTAATCCAATTAGCAATCCATAAAGACGAAGGACACATTGACGAAAACGGAAACAAAATTATTAACTATCACGCACATATACTTTTTATGGGAATAGACAACGAAGGGATTAGTGTCAGAAGAAAAATGGACAGAAAAGATTTAATCACCCTTCAGGATGAAATAGCCAAAATATTAAATATGCCAAGAGGCATAAACTATACTCAAGAAAAGAAAAAAAGACCAAAAAGGCTTGACACCTACGAATATAAAAGAGCCATGAAACTTAAAAACGATGAAGTTGCTAAACTTAAAAATGAGCTGCAACAAAAAGATGAAGAAAACAAAAAACTTAAAAAAGATTTATTGCTTAAAAACGCGCAAATCAGAAAACTCGAACTTACCAAACAAGGACTTGAAAAAAGAATTCAAAAATTAAAAAATCAAATGAAAGATTATAATAAGCTTCAGAAAGAAAACAGACAATATAAAATTTTTACCAAAGAAGACTATCAAACCCTCTCGCAAATAAAAAAACTCTTAAAAGTTTCAAGCCTTAAAGACATAAACCATATGCTAAACGAATTTGAAAACTCTATCAAAGAAAAAATCCGAAAAAGACAGCTTGAGCTTATTGAAAAATACTCAACCGAAACAGGATTGATTAAAAAAGAAAAAATAATTAAAATCTCTACGGTTAAAAAGATAATCAAATATACAACATCAACCAAAAAAGACTACGGCAAAGAATTCATTGATGCCGTTTTCAAAGTCAAACGGCTTCAAAAGGAACTCAAACAGGAAAAAGAAAAAAATCAAATTTTAAAAACAAAAATCAAAGATTTAGAAGATGAAAATACAAAACTTAAAGTTGAAAGAGATTATGAGGAAATGGAAATAAAAGAATCAAGTAAAAATACTGAAAAAATTGAAATAAACAAAACATTAACGCATATTTCAAAAAAACGTATAAAAAGCAGTAAAAATATTGGAGATTTATGATTTTTTAATAGAGTCAATACCTTCAAAAAATTCACATATATTTATATTAAGAGCATTTGAGAGTTTATATAAATGTTCCAAATTAAAATGCTTGCCGTATCTTAAATTTTCACAGTTAGAATAAAAAGCTACTGATTTAATACCGATTTCAAAAGCCAAATCAAGCTGGGAAAAGCCTTTTTCAATTCTTTTTTTCTTAACATTGGAAGAAATTATTTTATAAAACTCTTTAATATCGTTATTCATCTACATCCTATGGGATAATTATTTCAACAAATAAACTTTTTCCCTTGAAATTTGGAGAACGAGAGTGTATAATTGAAAAACTTGTTATTGTTTAAAGGGATAGGATAAAAAGGGTTATTGCTTCTATTTTAATGGACGATGGATGTGAATTCGATACAGATTGTCTTATTGAGTTTAGGTGTGACAGGTATTATAAAGAGTGTGTGAGGTAGAAATACCATTAATTGTAGGTGCGGATGGATTTTAGCTCTAAAAGTTTGTAGGAAAAAATTAAAGAAAGTATTAAAAACTTGTTTTAAAAAGGAGAACAATGAAAAAGTTAATTTTATTTTTAATGGTTATTACATTTTCTTTTGCAGGATATGTTAATGAAGGTTTACAAGCAATTAAGAGCAAAAATTATCAAAAAGCAGCAAAACTTTTCAAAAAAGCATGTGATGGTGGAAATGCTTTGGGGTGCTATAATCTTGGATGGATGTATGATGAAGGACTGGGAGTAAAACAAAACTACTTCAAAGCCGCAGAACTTTACAAAAAAGCATGTGATGGTGGAAATGCTTTGGGGTGCAATAATCTTGGAGTGATGTATAAAAAAGGAGATGGAGTAAAACAAAACTACTTCAAAGCCGCAGAACTTTACAAAAAAGCATGTGATGGTGGAAATGCTTTGGGGTGCTATAATCTTGGAGTGATGTATAAAAAAGGAGATGGAGTAAAACAAAACTACTTCAAAGCCGCAAAACTTTACAAAAAAGCATGTGATGGTGGAAATGTTTCGGGGTGCTATAATCTTGGATGGATGTATGATGAAGGACTGGGAGTAAAACAAAACTACTTCAAAGCCGCAGAACTTTACAAAAAAGCATGTGATGGTGGAAATGCTTTGGGGTGCAATAATCTTGGAGTGATGTATGAAAAAGGAGATGGAGTAAAACAAAATTATTTCAAAGCCGCAGAACTTTACAAAAAAGCATGTGATGGTGGAAATGCTTTGGGGTGCAATAATCTTGGATGGATGTATGATGAAGGAGATGGAGTAAAACAAAACTACTTCAAAGCCGCAGAACTTTACAAAAAAGCATGTGATGGTGGAAATGCTTTGGGGTGCAATAATCTTGGATGGATGTATGAAAAAGGACAAGGAGTAAGACAAGATTATTATATAGCAACTAAACTTTTCAAAAAATCCTGTGACGGTGGAAATGCTAGAGGGTGCGCTAGTCTTGGACTTAATTATGAATATGGCAGAGGAGTAAAACTTGATTATCAAAAAGCCCTATACTATTATGGAAAAGCTTGTGATATGGGATTACAATTTGGATGTGATAAGTATGCAAAATTAAAGAGGATGGGATATTGATGTTTTCTGAAGAAACTGTTAAAATAAAGAAAAAACTTTTTACTCTTTCTTTGATTTCTTTGCTTATAGTTTATCTTAAAGTTATACCAAAGGGAATTATTTTTAATTTAGTATTTAGTAAAACACCTCCCAATTATGAATAAATCATATTAGAGTTTTTATGTTTTTTAGTATGTCTTTATTTAGTATATTTTTTATTTCTAGCTGTAATAGATATTTTAAAGTATCCATTAATAAAAATGACAATATTAAATTTCATAACCAAAAATATAAAGGGCGATTATTTTGGGTTTATAGAAAATGATATCCATGAAAATAATAAAGAGTATGAAAAAACAGAAGAATACCACAAAGCAAATGAATTTACCGAACAAGATGAATTAAAATCTATAAAAGTAAAAAAATTAAAAATTTTCAATAATTATCAAAATATGCTTGAATGGTTTTTATGTTCTGTGAATTTGATATTTAATTTTATTATTCTTTTAGCATTGGGAATTATCGCTATTTATCAATTACATTGTTTTGCATTAGAAAAATGATTTAAATAAAGGTAATACCAATCCTAAAAATAAATTAAACATTAGACAAAAGGATACTGACTAAATAAAGCGAAACAATTGCAAATTTTAACGGAGAAAAAGCGTTAAAAAAGTGCGCTCAAAAGCGCAGCGGTTCGCACTTTTTAGCTTTTTCGAAGTGTTAAAAAAATTGCACTCTTGTTGAGCGTATTTAGTCAGTACCAAGAAAAGGTAAATGTAAAAGTTATTTTGTGTTTTGGTATTATTTAAAAACTGTCAGTTAAATTGTCAGTAAAAATCCGCCAAAAACGACTGACACTTACCTCTTTAATTTTTAAAAGATACCGAAATTACAGAGTTTTTGAAGTAATGGCGGAGAGGGCGGGATTCGAACCCGCGGTGGGTTGCCCCACACACGCGTTCCAGGCGTGCGCCTTAAACCACTCGGCCACCTCTCCCGAGAGTGAAATTATATCATTTTTTAAGCTTCTTTAAAA
>JAMOTL010000034.1 GCA_027062285.1 Nautiliaceae bacterium | reverse complement strand
CCTTTGGAGTAATTAACTACGTTTCCTTCAAAAAAGTTTGTTTTCTGGTCGTTAAAACTGCTGAAACTGTCAAACCAGCTGATAGGGTTTTTAAGTCCAACTTCCGGGAACAGCAATTCAAGCCCCATAGCCTGGGCTCTTTTATTGGCTAAATATTTAGTAAACCTGTCAATGAGCTCTTTACTAAGACCTAATATTTCATCATTTGTAATGTAAAATCCCCAGTCTCTCTCAAGCTCATAAGCAGAATATAACATATCTTTTATATTTTTAATAACTTGCGGTGTAAAAAGTTCAGGAAATTCTTTTTTTATCTCTTTAAAGATATTGGCAAAAAGAAGCGTATGGGTTACTTCATCCCTTTGAATAAATCTAATCATCTGAGCGCTTCCAAGCATCTTACCTGCCCTTGCAAGCACATAAAAAGCGGCAAAACCGTTATAAAAATAGACACCCTCAAGACACTGATTTGCCACTATCATATAAACTTTAGCCTCATCATCGCCGTTTAGAGCCTTTAACCCCCACTCTTCATAAACGTTTCCTATGAATTCGTTTTTCTTGCGAAGATTTTCATCCGCTCTCCACATCTCATAAATTTCATCGGTATTAAGTGAAATACTATCTACCATTACGGCGTAACTTTGAGAATGAAGTGCTTCTTCAAATGCCTGACGAACCAGACACATATTAACCTCAGGCGCCGTAATCCAAGGATTTACATGGTCTGGAGTATTGTTTGTCTGAATTGAATCCATAAAAATAAGCTGACTTAGAGCTTTATCATACATTCTCTTTTCAGCCGGCAATAACTGTCTGTATTGTCTGGCATCTTCGGTTAAGTCCACTTCTCTTGGAAACCAGGTATTTGCCAGCATCATCTCCCACAGATTATAAGCCCATGGATACGAAAGTTTATTTAAATTGATAATACCTTCGGTACATCCGTTGATGATAGATGTAGTACTCCCTTTATGAACGGGACAGTTATAATTGAATAATCTTTTTATTTGCATATTGCCCCTTTATGTTTTTTATAATTATAGCCAAAAAAAATCCGATATTTTACCATTCCCCTTTCTCCTATCTTCATCTATTCAAGCCACTTTATCAACCCGTTTTCAAATCTCTTAACGGCCGTATTAAATGCAGCAACGGCGCTTTTGGCATCTTTTTTACATAAAATTTTATAATTGAAATCTTTAGTCTTGCCGTTGGAGTATGCTTTTATATCAAGTAAAACGTATGAATTTTTTTCAGCAATAACATGTGTAGCATCCGTTATAAAAAGTTTTAGATTAATATCGCAATTATTATCAAAATAAACGCCTTTAAAAGAGTGAAAAAGCGCATTATAAACGCTTTTTTTTATTAAATTGTCAAAATCGTCAATCCACTGCGAATAGAGATAAGGATTTTTTTCATAACCTTTTTGCCAATATATTTTTTCAGTTTTAAGAATAGGATCGGAATCAATGTCGATGCAAACGGACTTTTCGGATTTTTTTACTTTTACTGTTACATCATTTAAAGTATAACTTCTGACAACTTGATTTTTGGTGCTGCATGCCAGAAAAAAAAGAGGGATTATTAAAAACAGTTTTTTCATTCTCCGGGTCCTTTTGGTGGATTTGCTTTTTTAAAAATAATATCGCTCGGTGAATTTTGCAGTTGATTTAATAAAATCTGCAGTTTTATAAGTGTTTTTTGCAGTTCTTTATTCGACTTGTTTAACGGTTTTAAATTTTCGTTAATCGTATCTTTGAAATCAAATTCCCCGTCTTTTATTTTTTTATTTAAATTTTTTATTAATTTATCGATGTTAACGGATACGAATCTAATGCTTTGATTAATATCGCTTTCACTTTTTACGGTATGTTTTATTAATTTAGAAATTTCTTTTTTTACCTCCGTAACGGTATTGTTTATATTAATTTGTAAATTATTAAAATTTTGAACGCTTTTTTCAAATAAATATTTATTTTTATCCAGATATGCCGAAATATTTTCTAAATGCATCAGAATATTTTGAAAACGGGAAATTTTCTCACGGCTTAAGACACCGTTTATATTATCTAAAAGTTTGTTTAA
>JAMOTL010000033.1 GCA_027062285.1 Nautiliaceae bacterium | reverse complement strand
AAAACGCTCTTGAAAATCCAAGAACGCTTGATATAAACCGCGTAAACGCTCAGCAGGCAAGAAGACTTCTTGACAGGATTGTAGGATATAAGCTCTCTCCTTTATTAAACAAAAAAATTCAAAAAGGGCTTAGTGCCGGAAGAGTTCAGAGTGCGGCGCTTAAGCTTGTGGTGGATAGAGAAAGAGAAATTAAAGCGTTTAAGCCCAAAGAATATTGGACGATTGAAGGTATCTTTAAAAAGACTGAAGGTAATTTAATCAAATATCACGGCAAAAAGCTTGAAAAATTCGATATTTCAAATAAACAACAGGCGGAAGAAATTGTAAAAGAATTAAAACCTCTTACTTATGAAGTTAGCAAAATAGAAAAGAAAATCACCACTTCAAAATCACCTGCTCCTTTTATGACATCCACTTTACAGCAGGTTGCAAGCAGTGAGCTTGGATTTTCGCCTAGACGTACCATGCAAATAGCCCAAAAGCTTTATGAAGGTGTAAAAACCCCGGTGGGTGAAACGGGAATTATTACCTATATGAGAACGGACAGTTTAAATATAGCAAAAGAAGCCCAGGAAGCGGCGGTGGAATTTATAAAACAAAATATAGGCGAAGAGTATGCTGAGCCTAAAACATACGATAAAAAAGCAAAAAACGCCCAGGAAGCCCATGAAGCCATAAGACCTGTGGATGTAAGGCTAACCCCTGATGATTTGAAAAATTATTTGACAAAAGACGAGCTGAAACTTTATACGCTTATTTATAACAGGTTTTTGGCAAGTCAAATGAAAGACGCTAAATTCGAAACCCAAAATATTTATCTTACAAACGATAAAGGGGAGTTTAAAATATCCGGGAAAAAACTTATTTTTGATGGGTTTTATAAAGTTTATGGACGCCCGAGCGCCGATACGCTGCTGCCTGAATTTAAAGAAGGAGAAAAATTAAAACCGGACGATGTTAAAGCCACCCAGCATTTTACAAAACCGCCCGAGAGATATACCGAAGCCAGTCTTATTAAAAAACTCGAATCTCTTGGAATCGGAAGACCTTCTACATATGCGCCTACTATTACGCTTTTGCAAAACAGAAATTATGTAGAAGTAAAAGATAAAAAACTGCATCCAAGTGAAATTGCTTTTACGGTGATTGAAACGCTTGAAAAGCATTTTCCTGATATTGTGGATGCCAATTTTACGGCCAATATGGAAGATATGCTCGATAATATCGCAGGAGGTAAAAAAGACTGGCAGGAAATGCTAAAAGAATTTTACCATCCTTTTATGGAGCTTATTAAAAAAGGCGAAAAAGAGATACCTTCTCAAAAAATTGCAAAACCCACAGGCGAGCTTTGCCCTAAATGCGGTGAGCCTTTGGTAATCAGAAAAGGGAGATTCGGGGAATTTATAGCGTGTAGTGCGTATCCGAAATGTAAATATACAAAACCTCTTGAGGAAAAAGAAGAAAAAAAGGCTGATGTAAAATGTGACAAATGCGGGGCTGATATGGTTATAAAAAGAGGAAAAAGGGGTGAGTTTTTAGCGTGCAGCAATTATCCTGAATGTAAAAACACAAAACCTCTAAATCCTCCTGAAATCTTAAAAGACGTTAAATGTCCGGAATGCGGAGGCGATATCATAAAAAGAAAAGGTCCAAGGGGTGAATTTTACGGGTGTGCGAACTATCCGGAGTGTAAATTTATCTCAAAGTTCAGACCTGTAAATAAAAAATGCCCCGAATGCGGATATCTGATGGCCGAGAGAACTTACCGAGGCAAAGAAGTATATGAATGTATAAAATGTAAAACGAGAGAGGAAAAATGAAAGTCGGGATTATAAGCGATACACATAAAAAACTCGGGCGTGCTAAAAAAGCCGTCGATTTGCTTATGGATAAAGGGATTGAATTTTTGGTTCATGCCGGTGATATTGTAAGAGAAGAGCTTTTGGAGTATATTGAAAGCAAGGGGCTAAGATATGTAGCCGTTCTTGGAAACAATGATTTTCATCTTTATAACGTTGTGGATAAGTATGAGCTGGTAACGGAGCCTTTTTATTTTAAACTTGCGGGTAAAACGTGGAAACTTATGCACTATCCTAAATATA
>JAMOTL010000032.1 GCA_027062285.1 Nautiliaceae bacterium | reverse complement strand
TATATAAACTTACAGCCCAATTAATATTATTTTCTAATTCATTTTCACAAAATACTTCAAAATATTTGTTTAAAAAATCTTGAATTTTCATCTTTTCTCCCTTCTCTTTTTCCAATATTCTATCAAAATCACTCCTCATGCTTATAAAACCTGTCCTCCACAAAATTATATATCCATAAATCCTTATTCATCTCTTTTGAAAATTTAAGAGAATACCGGGTGCCTCTGCTTTTGCCATTCCAAAACGCAATGCCTATATCCGCATCTTGCCAGATTTGTCTGTTTCTAATTGGACCTGCGGCTTTTTTGTATCTTTTCCAATTTGGATAATAGATTTTTATAGGAATTCCATGTTCTTTTGCATATCTTTGAGCCAGACTGTCAGCTCCATCCGCCCCGCCGCTTACAAATTCTATGTCTTTATAATTTTTTAAAAACTCATCCATTATTTCTTTAAATTTTTCATAATCGTTAAATTTAACACTTCCGACTACTGCTATTTTCATAATTTCCTCTTTTTTTAAGGAAATAATACTCTTTTTAATGTTCTATTGTGACGGGTTTTGACTAAATTCTTCCAATTTCTCTAACAATTTAACCATTGCAAAAGTATCGAGCTTACAGTATTTAAGCAAATCTTCTTTTATCTGTTTTTTTAAGTTCTTATTCTCTATTAAGTGCAGGTTTGCAAAACTGTCCATTGCATCCCCGCCGTTTTGTATAAGTCCTAAATTTTTATAATTCAGTGATTTATCATCCGGAAAAAGTGCAGGTAAAACGGATTTAATAGAAAAGCTTCCGTTAAAATTGTAATGATACACCCCTAAATTTCTAAAAGGCTCAATTAAATCTTCAAACCTTTCTATTAAACCGAGAAGCTTCTTTTCATATTCCGGTGCAAATTTTGCAAGTCTTTTAATAACTCCTATTTCAAAACTTTTGTTATAAGCAAGAATCGTCCCTTTGTCAGTTAAATCGTTTATCAGATTTTTAATAAGTTCAGCTCTTGGGTCTTGATTTTCATCTCCCAAAAACTCTTTATGTTCAAGTTTTCCGTTTTCATAAAGTATATGCAAAGAATACTGAAACGGAATCTGCTCATAAGGTTTTTGCTTATTAAATCTCGGTATAGCTTCTTGAAACGTTTCAAAATCCAAAAAGTTTATAGGATATGTAAGTTTATTTAAAAAGTTTTCAATTTTTTCTTTTTCAATATGAACGCTTTTTTCTTTGTAGGTTTTTATCTGTATTTTTTGGGTTTTATTTAAAGAATTTTCATCCACATCTTCTAAATCAATTATTCCTTTGTTATATAATTCCATCTTTTTATCGAAATTCATTCTATATAGATTAAAAACACTTATTTCAGGTATATTATTCCAACAATAATGAGTAAAATCGCATTCAAACGGATTGAAACAGTGAGAACCTATTGAAATTTCAGGTTCTTCTTTTAAAGAAAGAATTTTTTCTATTTTTTCTAAATTTTTTGGAATTTCTTTTTGTTTTTCCAATACTTTATCGGTAATGTCTTCAATTTTAAAAAGTCTGTCAATTTCAAGTTCCCCGTTTTTTTCATATTCATTATTAATATGAACAATAAATGCTTTTTTTAAATTAATTACATTTGAAATTGCATACCACTGAATTGAGGCATCGTCAATGTGATAATCTTTAACGTTTGTGGATGATTTTACTTCATACATATTCCACCCGTTACCGTTTCTTACCAAAATATCAGCCATTGCAAATATACCGTTTGCACTGAAAGTGGCTTCGTAAATTATATTTTTTTTATCTAAAAGCTCTTTTGTTTTTTTAATCATACCTCCAAAATCATCAGGATTAAATTCAATTTCGACCCCTCCGTCAAAAAGCTTTTTTGCTAAATCTCCAACTTCATAACCTCTATTAAACAACGTTTCTTTTTCTTCAACTTCTCTTAATTCGGGCCTGTTTTTATAAAGCCAAAGACTTTTTGGGCATTGAAGTGCTCTAATGTAGAGTGATTTTGAAATCATATTAATCCTTTATTTATTTTAAATACATGTAACAGTATTCCGCTTAAAACAAACATAATCCCAAAGTAAAACAAGCAATGTAATGAT
>JAMOTL010000031.1 GCA_027062285.1 Nautiliaceae bacterium | reverse complement strand
ATCCTCAATTTTTTCGTTTAATTTCGCGAGTAAATCCATTCTTTCATCCTTTTTTTATATTTGATATAATTATAATAAAAAGGAGCAATTTGTTCAAATTAAATTCAAACTTCAAACCCACAGGAGATCAGCCTCAAGCTATCGAAAAATTAACCAACTGTATAAAAAAGGGCAGTCGCTATAATACGCTCATAGGAGTAACCGGAAGCGGAAAAACGTTTACAATGGCAAATATTATAAAAGAGTTACAAATACCAACTCTAATACTAACACACAACAAAACCCTTGCAGCTCAGCTTTACAGTGAATTTAAAGAATTTTTTCCAAAGAACCACGTAGAATATTTTATAAGCTATTATGATTATTATCAGCCTGAAGCTTATCTTCCAAGACAGGATTTATTCATTGAAAAAGATAGCTCAATCAACGCAGAACTTGAAAGACTAAGAGTCAGCGCTACGGCCAGTCTTCTTGAATATGACGACGTAATAGTAGTGGCTTCCGTTTCTGCTCTTTACGGACTTGGTAACCCGCTTGAATACAAAAAAATGGTAGCAAAAATTGCCGTAGGGGATGAAATTAACCAGCGGGAATTTATGCTTAGATTATTATCCATGGGATATACCAGAAATGATAAATATTTTGAAAGAGGAAATTTCAGAGTCCAGGGAGAAGTGATTGATATTTTTCCTACATACTTCGAAGATGACGTAATAAGGGTTGAATTTTTCGGAGATGAAATAGACAGAATTTATACAATTGACTATATGACAAATGAAAAACTTCAAGACTTAAAAGAAATTACAATATATGCGGCAAATCAATTCATAGTAGGTCAAAACCGCCTGGCAGAAGCTGTAAATTCCATTGAAAAAGAACTTCAGGAAAGATTACAGGAATTTGAAAAGCAAGGCAAAATAATCGAATATCAGCGCCTTAAACAAAGAACCGAATTTGACCTTGAGATGCTTGAAACTACAGGAACCTGTAAAGGAATTGAAAACTACGCAAGACACTTAACAGGTAAAAAACCGGGTGAAACTCCTTACTCTTTACTTGATTATTTTGAAATAAAAGGAAAACCTTATCTGGTAATCGTGGATGAATCTCACGTAAGTTTGCCGCAGTTTAGAGGAATGTATAATGGAGATAGAGCTAGAAAAGAAGTACTCGTAGAGTATGGATTCAGACTTCCAAGCGCTCTTGATAACAGGCCTTATAAGTTTGATGAATTTATAAATAAAGCGCCTCATTACCTGTTCGTTTCAGCCACACCCGGGGAATATGAACTTGAGATTTCAACCTGCGTAGCCGAGCAGATTATTCGTCCGACAGGTCTTCTTGACCCGGTTGTTGAGCTTTTGCCAAGCCAAAACCAGGTAGCCACACTCTATGACAGGGCAAAAGAGGTTATAAAAAGAGGCGAAAAAGTGCTTGTTACGACCCTTACAAAAAAAATGGCGGAAGAGCTTCAAAAATATTATCTTGAAATGGGACTTAAAGTCAAATACATGCACAGCGACATCGACGTAGTAGAGAGAAACGAAATAATAAGAGGCTTACGTTCAGGCGAGTTTGATATGTTAATCGGTATTAACCTCCTTAGAGAAGGTCTGGATTTACCGGAAGTTTCAATGGTGGCTATTTTAGACGCCGATAAAGAAGGATTCTTAAGAAGCGAAACAAGCCTTATCCAGACGATGGGAAGAGCGGCTAGAAACGTCAACGGGCGTGTTTTGATGTTTGCCGGTAAAATCGAAGAGCCTATTGTTCTTGATGATGACCTTGAAGTACTTGAAAAAATAAAAGATAAAATCACAGGCTCAATGTATAGAGCGATTAAAACCACAATCTCAAGACGTATCAAACAAAAAGAATATAATAAAAAACACGGCATTACACCAAAAAGCACGGTTAGAAAACTTGATAAATCTCTAAAAGAAGAAGGATACGAAGCAATTGCAAAAGAGCTTAAAAACAAAAACAAAATTCCTCCCAAAGAGAAAAAAGCGATAATCGCAAAACTCAGAAAAGAGATGCAAGAAGCGGCAAAAGCGCTTGAATTTGAAAAAGCGGCAATGCTAAGAGACAAAATTGAAGAGCTTAAAAAAATGAAATAAGGAGAGATAATGATTTTACGCTATAAAGATGATTTCCCAAAAATCGCTTCTTCTGCCTGGATTGCACCGAGTGCCAATATTATCGGAGATGTTGAAATAGGAGAAGACAGCAGCATTTGGTTTGGGTGTGTGATAAGAGGTGACGTTCATTACATAAAAATCGGAAAACGTACTTCAATTCAAGATCTCACCATGATACATGTCACACACTATAAAAAAGAAAAGAAAATCGGTGACGGATTTCCTACAATCATAGGTGATGACGTAACAATCGCGCACCGCGTAATGCTTCACGGATGTAAAATAGGAAATGCTTGTCTTATAGGTATGAGTGCTACAATTCTTGACGGTGCTGAAATCGGAGATGAATCTATTGTAGGAGCCGGGGCTTTGGTCACCGGCGGAAAAAAATTTCCTCCAAGAAGCCTTATTTTAGGCTCACCGGCAAAAGTAGTAAGAGAATTAACCGACGAAGAAGTAGAAAACATCTACAAAAATGCACAAAATTATGTCAAATACAAAAATGAATATATTGATTTAATAAGGTAGCAAATGGTAAAAAAACTTGACTTAGGTGATTACATTCAAAAACTCTCAAACCTCTACGCAAGAGAAAAAGATTATACTCTTGAGGGTGATATCAGAAAAAATTACGAATATTTACAAAAACTTTCAAATAAAGATTTTAAACAGCCTCCAAGCGTAAAAGTGCTTGATAGTGAAATTATGCATTTAAAAAAATACGGAAACCTTAAACACGACCAGATTTTTGAATTTGTAAAAATAATAAATTACTTTAAATATTTAAAAAGCAGAAACTGGCCGGATTTAGCCGAATGGTTTGATAAGATAAAAATTCCCGATGAAATAGAAAAAATCTTAAAACATTACAATGAAAAAGGTGAAGTTATAGGATTTGAAGAGATTGATTTGATTAATGAAAGAATAAAAGAGAAAAAATCCCTTATCCGACAGCAACTTTATAAATATTTGAATTCAAAAAAATTAGAACCGTTTTTAGTTGACAGACAAATTCACTTACAACAGGGTGAAGAGACGCTGCTTGTTAGAGGAGGATTTAATAAAGTTTTAGACGCCGAGATACTCGGAAGAAGCAGCAGCGGATTTTTTTACGTATTCCCAAGAGGGATCGAAAAATTAAAAAAACAGCTTGACGAGCTTGAAAGCATTAAAGAAGAAAAACTTTATGAAATTGCCAAAATTTTTAGTGAAACACTTAGAAAATGGGTTAAATTCTTGGAATTTATCAATAAAGAATTTGATAAATTCGACGCACTCCAAGCTCGTGTTTTTATGGCAAAAAATGAAAACCTTGAATTTATTATTCCCTCATTTAAAACAAAAAAGATGTATTTAAGAGATTTTTGCCACCCGGCGCTTAAAGAGTGCAAACCCATAAATCTTGAATGGGACAAACAGGTTTTAATTATTACGGGAGTAAACGCCGGCGGTAAAACAATGCTACTTAAGTCAATTCTAAGTGCCGCATTTATGAGCAAATATCTTCTTCCTATGAAAATCAGAGAAAACTCCTTAATTCCTCATTTTAAAGAGATAAAACCGATAATCGACGACCCTCAAAACGTAAAAAACGACATCTCTACATTTGCAGGAAGAATTAAAGAATTTAAAGAAGTATTCGGCAAAGAAAATCTGTTAATAGGTGTAGATGAAATAGAACTCGGTACCGACGCGAACGAAGCAGCGAGTTTATTTAAAGTGATAATTGAAGAGCTTATGAAAAAAAACCGTATCGTTATAACCACCCATCACAAACGCTTAGCAACTCTTCTTGCCCAAAATGAAGAAGTGGAACTCTTAGCTGCAATTTACGATGAAAAAAATCAAAAACCTACATATGAATTTATAAAAGGAACAATAGGTAAAAGTTACGCGTTTGAAACGGCAAAAAGATACGGAATTCCGCTGAATATCATTCAAAAAGCAAAACAGGAATACAGTGAAGATTTGGAAAAATTAGACTCTTTAATTGAAAAATCGGCACAATTAGAATTCGAGCAAAAACAAAAAATCAAAGAACTTGAAAGCGAACTTGAAAGCGTAAAACTTCTAAAAGAATCACTGCTGCGACAAAAAGAAGAATTTAACGAAAAAATCGAAAAAGAAAAAGAAAAACTGCTCCGTGAATACAACGCCGCTATAAAAGCTGCAAAAGAAGCAATAAAAGCAAAAGACATTAAAGACGCCCATAGAAAGCTAAACGAAGCTCATAAAATAAGAAGTAAAATAAAAATACAAAAAGAAGAGATTAAAAAAGAATTTAATATAGGAGACAGAGTAAAATACGGAAACAGCGTTGGAACAATAATAGAACTTAAAGGCAAAAACGCATTAGTGGAATTTGACGGTAAAAAACTACTCATATCAAAATCGGCTCTTAAACCTTATCTGGCACCGGTTAAGAAAACTACAAAAATCTATAAACCAAAACCTGATAAAATAGACGTAAAACTTGACCTGCATGGACTAAGACTTGAAGAAGCTATTGAAAAAACGGAAGAATATCTAAATAAAGCCGCACTTGCAGGACTTGAGGAAGTGTGGATTTATCACGGAATGGGTAAAGGAATTTTGGCAAAAGGAATTACAGAGCTTTTAAAAAATCACCCGTTAGTTAAAGAATTTAAAGACGCTCCATCCCATATGGGAGGATACGGAGCAAAAATAGTTAAGCTATAAGTTGACAAAAATAAACAAACTTGATACAATGACACTAAAAATAATGGAGGGGAAATATGGAAACTATTGTAGTAGCATGTCCGCATTGTAAAAGTTTGAATAAATTACCAAAAAAAGACGAATATAAAAAAGCTGTATGCGGTGTTTGTAAAGGTAATCTGCTTGATAATAAACCTATAAAAATAGAAAATGCAGCTGAATTTGCCAAAATCGTAAAAAATGTAACAGTTCCTGTAATTATTGACTTTTGGGCTGTATGGTGCGGTCCATGTCAAATGTTTGCGCCTACATTTGAAAAAGTGGCGCAACAATATCCTTTAAAAGCAAACTTTTTAAAAGTAAACACTGAAGAAGTGCCTGAAGTTGCGGCACAATTTGGCATTAGAAGCATTCCTACAATTGTTGCTCTAAAAGACGGACAGGAAATCGACAGAGTAATGGGAGCACTGCCGGAATTTCAGTTTGCTATGTGGGTTGATAAAATCGTACAATAATTTATTTACAAACTACTTTGTTTCTCCCGCTTTTTTTTGCTTCATATAGATTTTCATCTGCCCTTTGAATTAATGAGTTTTTATCATCTTCTTTTTTTAATTCTGTAACTCCAATACTTACCGTAACTTTCAAATTATTTTTACAAAAATATTCAGATTCAATTTCTTTTCTTAAAAGCTCCAGCCTATTACAAGCATCTTTTAAATCGCAAAAAGGTAAAACCACGACAAACTCTTCTCCTCCGAACCTTGCGATAATATCACTCCCTCTAAAATGTTTTTGTAAAATTCTAGCAAGAGACTTTAATACACAATCTCCAATCAGATGCCCGTACGTATCATTTATTTTTTTAAAAAAATCTATATCAATAACGGCAAGAGACAAAGGAAAATTGTGTTTTTTCGCTTCTTTTATTTTTCTATCTAAAAAGTCGTATAAGTAATTTCTATTATAAAGTTTAGTTAACGGGTCTTTTATACTTTTTTCATAAAGAACTCTTTCTTTTTCTTCATACTCTTTTAAAATTAAATATCTATAAAGAGACGCACCAAGAGGCAATGATAGTTTTTTATTCAAAACATCTAAAAACATTTTATCTTTTTCATTTAAAGAGCCCAAAAATTCAAAAACTATTTTACCTATTTTTTCGTTTTTAAACATAATGTCAAATTCGTAATCGGCTCTTATATCTTTTTGGCTTTTTCCTTTTTCATTAATAGTACATTTAAAATGGTCCGTTATAACACTAACAGCGTTAAGCCCTATATGATTATGTAAAAACTCATAAAGTTTACTGATTAATTTTTCAAAAGGCTCATTTACTATTAAAGATTCAATAAATGCTTTTAATATTTCATCTACTTCATTTAAAATAAAGACATCATCTATATAATCATCCATTAAATAAAGTCCACAATCCAAATCTTTAAGACCGTCTATCATATACTGAACCATGTCTTCTTTTATAATGCTTCCATGTTGGGGAGCTATTATTTTCGGATGTTTTTCTTCAATTTTTTTTAAAGCATAATTTAATACGGTTTTATGAGGCATATAATGTTTGTGAAACAGTTTTGCTTCTTCCAAATAATCTTTATCCGCATAAAATTTGAATTTTTCAGTAAGTCCTCCAAAAATATCGCTCGAAAAAATTAATTCATTTTCTTTGTCATATGTACATATAGCCCCTGCAAAATGAGCATATGGAGTAAATATAAATTCCAATTCTTTATTTCCGGCTTTTAATTTCCAATCTTCTTTATCCACAAGATAAAAAGGTGTCTTCCATTGATAATGTTTTAAAAGCATCCAAGTTCTCCAATGAGTAACTATTCTTCTGTCTTCCCTGTAAGGCATAATGGATTCTAGAGTCGAATAACATCCCACAATATCCGGATCTTGATGATGCATAATTATGTATTTAATATTTTTAAGTGCCGTAACTTGGACAATTTTTTCAAGAGTTACAGGAAAGGTAATCATGCTTCCCGGATCTATTAAAATACTTTCATCTCCGTTTTCTATCAAATAAACATGACATTGAAAAGGATCGTCAGGAATAACATAACCCACCCACCAGATTTTCGGTGCTATTTCAATAGGTTTTGAAAAATCTAAATTATTCATAATAATACTCCTTTATAAAATAAGCATAGCATCGCCGTAACTGTAAAAGCGATAATTCTTTTTTATTGCTTCTTCATACAACTTAAGCGTTTTTTCTCTACCTATGAAAGAGGCTACAAGCATTATAAGAGTTGATTTAGGAAGATGAAAATTAGTCAGTAGATGATTTACTCTAATCGGAGGATTTAAAGGATTTAAAAACAAATCGCATTCACCTGAAAGTTTTTTAGTTCTTGCGTAATATTCTATTGTCCTCGTTGATGTAGTCCCAACTGCTACAATTTCCTCATCAGAATCTAAAATTTCAGCAGTTTTTTTTGGAATTTCAAAAAATTCACTATGCATTTTATGCTCTCTTATATCTTCAACTTCTACCGGTTTAAAAGTCCCGGCACCTACATGAAGAGTAAGATAGGCTTTTTTATTAATTTTATTTAAAAGTTCAGGTGTAAAATGCAAGCTTGCCGTGGGAGCCGCCACAGCGCCTTCTTTTTTGGCAAATACTGTCTGATATTCTTTTTCATCCAATTTTTCATCACTTCTTTTTATATAAGGGGGTAAAGGTATATGACCTATTTTTTCTAAAATTTTTATCAGTTCTAAAAATACAAGTTTTCTTCCGTTTTGAAAAAACTCCACCACCCTGCTTCCGTCATCTAAAAGCTCAACAACTTTAGCCTCAAGTCCATTTTCAAATAATAATTTCATTCCCGGCTTTACTTTTCCTCTGATATAGACTAAGAACTTATCATTAAATGGTCTGTTTAAAAGCAGCTCTATTTTGCCGCCTGTTTCTTTTTTGCCAAAAATTCTCGCTTTTATCACTTTAGTATCATTAAAAATAAATCTTTTATCCCCTACAAAATCCAAAATATTTTTAAATACACTATGAATTATTTTATCGTTTTTTCTGTCATACACCAGAAGTTTTGCACTGTCTCTTGGCGTTACCGGATATTTCGCTATAAGATTTTCCGGGAGAAAATAATCATAACTACTAACCAATAAATCCTTAAAGTCCAATCATTTTCCTTAATTCTTCCGGTTTTGTAGTTTTTGCCATTGCATCTTCTTTTGTAATAATATGTTTTCTGACAAGCTCGGCTAACACCTGATTCATTGTTTGCATTTCGGTAATTCCCTGATTCAGCTGCATTTGAGAATAAATCTGTTGAATTTTATTTTCACGAATAAGATTGGCTATTGCCGGATTATTTATCAAAATTTCATGAGCGGCAACTCTTCCACCACCGATTTTTGGAATAAGTACCTGAGATATTACGGCACTTAGCGCCATTGAGAGCTGAGTTCTAATCTGGTCTTGTTCTTCTGCCGGGAAAACGTTTACGATTCTGTTTATTGTCTGGTCGGCACTGTTTGTATGAAGTGTGGCAAACACAAGATGCCCTGTTTCAGCTGCCGTAATAGCTGCACCGATAGTTTCCTTGTCTCTCATCTCACCGATTAAAATAACATCCGGGTCTTCCCTTAGTGATGCTCTTAGAGCATTCAAAAACGATTTGGTATCTCTTCCGACTTCTCTTTGGGAAAAAAGAGATTTTTTATGCTCATGTACAAACTCTATAGGGTCTTCGATTGTGATTATATGTTTGTGATACATTTCGTTTATTTCATTTAACATTGCGGCAAGAGTGGTAGATTTACCGCTTCCTGTAGGACCTGTTACAAGAATGAGCCCTTTATCTTTTGTTATAAGTTTTTTAAAAACGCTTGGAGCGTTAATCTCTTCTAACGTTAAAGGCCTTGGTGGAATAATCCTGAATGCCGCTGCTAAATTCCCTCTTTCGTAGTAGTAATTTGCCCTAAATCTTCCGACTCCCGGGTTTTCAAAAGAAAAATCTATTTCCAAATCTTCTTCAAGATTTTTCTTCTGTTCATCAGTTAAAACCGAATAACATAATGTCACTATATCTTCATTTTCAAGTTTCGGGAGATTTAACGGCAAAAGTTTACCATCAATTCTTAACATCGGCTCGGCATTTACAACTAAATGTAAATCACTTGCGTTATAAGCCGTTACACTGCTTAAAAGTTCGTCAAGAGAGAAATTAACAGCCATGATTTTCCTTATTCGATTATTTTAGGAACGATAAAATATCCGTCTTTTGCTTTTGGAGCGTGAGAGAGTACTTCTTTTATAATGTCCGTTTTTACAGGTTCGTCTTCTCTTAGAGGGGTTGGATTATCTAAAGTAGAAAAAGTAGCGTCAATATTTTCGGTATCAAGTTCATTTAACATTTCAACAAATGCTACTATCTCTTCTAAATTTTCAGCCATTGTCTTTTTATCTTCTATTTCTATCATAGATAAATTTTCAAGTCTTTGAATAAGTTTTTCATCAATTTTCATTATAACAGCCCTTTTTTTGTATAATTTTAGCATAAAAAACAAAAGGATTGCCATGAGTATCTTTAATGAAGCACAAAAATATATAGTAGGTGGTGTAAATTCACCTGTAAGGGCTTTTAAAAGCGTAGGAGGAGAACCTCCTTTCATTGAAAAAGGAAAAGCTCAATATATCTGGGATATAGAAGGAAAAAAATATTTAGATTATATTCAAAGTTGGGGACCTTTGATTTTCGGTCATTGTGACCAGACAATCGAAGAAGCTATTATCGAAGCAGTAAAAAAGGGAGTGAGTTTTGGTGCTCCTACAAAAGTTGAAGTGGATTTGGCAAAAGAAGTACTTGAACTTTTCCCGCATCTTGATTTAATAAGATTTGTAAACAGCGGAACCGAAGCCACAATGAGTGCTATAAGACTTGCCAGAGGTTATACGGGAAAAGATGACATTATAAAATTTGAAGGATGCTATCACGGGCACAGCGACTCTTTGCTTGTAAGTGCCGGAAGCGGTGCTGCGACGTTTGGCGTGCCAAGTTCACCCGGAGTTCCGGCAGACTTTACAAAACATACTCTTTTAGCAAAATATAACGATATCGATTCGGTTAAGCAGTGTTTTGAAAAAGGAGACGTCGGGTGCGTTATCATTGAACCGATTGCGGGAAATATGAGTCTTGTTCCGGCTGATAAAGAATTTTTAGGAGAACTTAGGGAACTTTGCGACCATTATGGGGCCGTTTTAATTTTTGACGAAGTAATGAGCGGATTTAGAGCGTCACTTAGAGGAAGTTACGACGTATATGGAATAAAAGCCGATATGGTCACTTTCGGAAAAGTAATCGGAGGCGGAATGCCAGTAGGTGCTTTTGCCGGAAAAAAAGAAATTATGGAAAAACTCTCACCTGTAGGTCCCGTATATCAGGCGGGAACTCTTAGCGGAAATCCCGTTGCTATGAGCGCAGGACTTGCCACTATAAAAAAACTGAAAAGTAATCCTGAAATTTATAAAAATTTAGAAGATAAAGCAAAAAAACTTATGAGCGGATTTGATAAAGTTTCAAAAGAAAACCAAATAGATTTCAATTATAACGTAATAGGCAGTATGTTCGGATTTTTCTTTAACCCGAAACTTCCTAAAAATTTTGACGAAGTAAATGAATCAGATACAAAAAGATATGCCGCTTTTCACAATAAAATGTTAAAAGAAGGATTCTATTTTGCACCAAGCGCATACGAAACTGGCTTTATCTGTACTCCAATGACAGATGAGGATATTCAAAATACAATTGATACATATTCTAAAATAGCAAAAGAAATCTAATGAGTGAAAAAAAAGGTAAAGTTGGTAAAACCATTGAGGGAGCTGAAAAGCTCTCTTTAGGTATTTCCATTGTAGTAGCTATTCTGATGGGAATAGGTCTTGGTTATTGGATGAAAGAAACATTTTATCAAAAATGGCTTTTGTGGCTTGGAGTTTTTTGGGGGGTTGCCGCTGCGATTATGAATATCCGAATAGAATATAAAAAACTAAAAAAAGAACTTGATGAAGTTGCCAATGATCCAAAATATAAGAACTATAAAATAAAGAAAAAAGAAGAAGACGATATTTTAGAAGAATTTGAAAAATAAACTACATATTTCTGGCAGCACTTGCCAAATCCCACATAGGCAGGAAAATACCAAGAGCCAAAAGTAATACAAGAGCTCCGATTACCGTCAGCATTATAGGTTCGATTGAGGCTTGCATGTTATCTATAAGGTCTTGGAATCTATCTTCATAATATTCCGCAGCTTTACTTAGCATAGTATCAAGCTCCCCTGATTCTTCACCAGCACCAATCATTCTAAGGGCTATAAAATTCACAAGCTGTGTTTCTTCCATCATTTCCGCCAGGTTTCTACCTTGGTTTATCCCGATTATTATCTGTTTTATTTTTTGTTTTATAACATCGTTTGAAATAATGCCTTCACTGATTTTTAAAGCGTCTAAAAGAGGAATACCGGATTTCAAAAGTGATGATAATGTAAGTAAAAATCTATGTAAAGTTGCATATTCGATGATTTTTCCGATAATAGGTGTTTTTAAAAGAATTTTATCCGAAATATATTTAAATTTATAAGATGTTTTATATAAAAAAATTATTGTTATTATTATGAGAATAATTATTCCCAAAACAATCAAGCCGTAATTACTCAATACTTTTTCAATACCCAGCAGTATTCTTGTTGGAAGAGGAAGCTCGGCGTGAAGTTGTTCAAACATCGCTTTAAATTTCGGTACTACCAATAAAATCAAAAATACAAAAGCAACAACAATTGCGAATAAGGTTATTATCGGATAACGCAACGCTTTTATCATTTTTCTTCTGTTTTCATACATGTTTTCATATATTCTCGCCAATGATTCTATAGCCATAGCCAAATCACCGGTCTGCTCTCCAAGTCTTATCATCGCAAGAGATATACCGCCTAAATACTCCTCATATTCGGCAAATACATCACTAAGGCTTTTACCGCTGTCAATAGCATCAGCGGCAGCTAAAAAGACTTCTTTAATTAAAAGGTCTTTTGAATTATTTCCTATATCTTCAAGAGCGTCTTTTAATGAAATACCTGCTTTCAAAAGTACGGATAACTGACGCAAAGCCGAAATATAAGAAGGATATTTTAATTTTTTTCTTAAAATTCTTGTAAAAAAGATATCCTTTAAAAGTTTCATCCTTTCATCAAAAGGCATCGGGACTTCTTCAATTTTTATCAAAAGCCCTTTATTTAATTTTTTAGCGTTCATAATAGCTTCCGCTTTATTCAAAGATTTTATTATAGTGTCTTCTTGTTTTCCTTTGTAAAAAAATGTTACTTTATACCATTTCATAGTTTTGCCACCCTGTATATTTCTTCTAAAGATGTTTCTTTATTTAAAGCTTTTCTCAATCCGTCATAAAACATATTTTTATAACCTTTTGATTTCAGATATTCTCCAAGTTCGGTTTTGTCTTTATTTTTAGCTATTAAACTTTCTAATTTTTCATCCACTAAAAAAATTTCACTAATAAGAGTTCTACCGATATATCCGGTCATATTACACTTTTCACACCCTCTTCCCTTATAAAACACCGTATCTTTTTTAATAAGATGTTTTATAGGTTCGAGATAAGCATCGCTTGGCTTATAAGGTGCCAAACAATAAGGACAGTTTTTCTTAACAAGTCTTTGAGCTTCAACTCCTACAAGAGCCGCTGCGACCATATAAGGTTCGGCTCCCATATCTATCATACGGCTTACTGCGCTAATGGCATCATTCGTATGTAATGTAGATAAAACGAGATGCCCGGTTAAAGCCGCTTTTATAGCGATTTCAAGCGTTTCAATATCTCTGATTTCCCCTATCATTATAATATCCGGGTCTTGCCTTAAAATACTTCTCAATGCTCCCGCAAAAGTAAGACCGGCTTTTGGATTTACCTGGACCTGCTGAATACCGTCAAGTTTATACTCAACAGGATCCTCAACAGTAATTACCTTTTTATCAATACCCGCAACTTCATGTAAAGAAGCGTAAAGTGTGGTGGTTTTACCGCTTCCCGTAGGTCCTGTTACTAGAAAGATTCCGTTCGGTTTTTTTAAAGCGGCTCTTAGGTATTCGAGATTTTGAGGTGAAATTCCAATAGTATTAATACTTTTAACTATATTTCTTTTATCAAGAATTCTTATAACTATACTCTCACCCCATACAGTCGGCAAGGAAGATACCCTGAAATCAAAATGATTTTTATCAAGTTCCATTGAAAATCCGCCGTCTTGAGGTTTTCTTTTTTCACTTACATCCATTCCCGCTTCAAGCTTTATTCGTGAAGCAACCGCATTATAAACATCTTCGTCCAAATCCCATTTTTCATATAACGTACCATAAATTCTAATCCTGATAATCGCACCTTTTTGAGTAGGTTCGATATGAATATCACTTGCGTGCTGATCGATAGACGATTTTATAATAAACTTTATAAGTCTTATAACAGCCGACTCTTCTCCGGGTACTTCTTCTCCTCTGAGTTCCCTTTTTATTTCATGTTTTAATTTGTTGATCTGCTCTTTGTTTTCTAAAAGCTTTAACACTTTATCTATATCTTCTTTATGAGCCAATACAAATTCAAGCTTGGCATCCGGGAAAAATCTCTGAAAATAAGATTTGGCATTCCAATCAAGAGGATTTTCGGAAGCTATAAGAACTCTGTCTAATTTAATATCAATAGGTATAGCCCGTACCTGTTTTAAGATGGTAACTGGAACTTTAATCTTAGTGAGTGAAATATTATCAAGAGATGAAATATATTTAACTTTTAATTCCTGTGCCAGCTCTCTTAAAAAGTTATCTTTTGAAATATAATTCTTATCATATAAAATATCCAATAGTTTTCTTGTAGGGTTTTGTTGCTTTATCTGTAAAACTTCCTGAAGCTGCTCAGGAGTTATAAGCCCTTTTTTTATTAAATTTTCTCCTACCAAAACTTAACCTTTTTTATAAATTTTCCGTTTTGATATAAATCGATTATTATGTTATTTATTTCTTCTTTAAAAAGAACATGATATGAATAATCATTGTCTTTTACGATAAAAGTATTATTTTTTACTTCGGGTTTTTGCTGCTGAGCCAGATAAAAAGCCTTTGCCAGCATATTGTCTTCTATTTTCGGAATTTTTATTTCCGAAATATTATAATTATCTTTTATATATCTTATTGTCAATAATTTTATAAGATAAAGAGTATTTATATAAGTTGCGTTAGTTCTTCCAATTTTTGTAAGTCTTAATATTTTTGACAAATCAAGAGCGGGGGTAAGATAATTCTTTTTAAGACAGGCATATGCTACAAGTGATAAAAGTTTTTCGTTTTTTCTTTCGTATTTATTAATATAAATCCATCTGTGAAGACAGATATATGAATAATATTTACCTTTAAAAAGTTCTAAAAGATTTTTATTTTCTAATTTATCGGCACTAAACAATAATGAAAAAAATAATGAGAAAATAAAAAGAATTCTCATACAAAAAGCCTTTTTAAAAAATTATATCATTTTATTTGTTATAATTCCAACAAAAAGGAGATTTTTATGAGTAGTTTACCAATTTATTATGATAAAGATTGCGATATAAATATCATAAAAAATAAAAAAGTGGCAATGATAGGATTCGGAAGCCAAGGGCACGCTCATGCACTTAACCTAAGAGACAGCGGGGTTGATGTAGTAGTAGGACTAAGACCTGGCAGCAAATCTTGGGAAAAAGCTGAAAAACAAGGTTTTAAGGTACTTCCGGTAGCCGACGCTGTTAAAGAAGCTGATGTAGTAATGATTTTACTTCCTGATGAAATTCAACCTGAAGTTTATTATAATGAAATCGAACCGAATCTGAAAGAAGGCGCTACTATAGCATTCGGACACGGATTTAATATTCATTACAAATTAATCAAACCTAGAAAAGATTTAAATGTAATTATGGTTGCTCCAAAAGCACCAGGACACACAGTAAGAAGCGAATTCGTAAAAGGCGGAGGAATTCCTGATTTAATCGCGGTATATCAAGGCGGTGAAGAAGCAAAAAAATTAGCTCTATCTTACGCAAGCGCAATAGGTGGAGGAAGAACAGGAATTATCGAAACTACTTTTAAAGATGAAACTGAAACTGACCTTTTCGGTGAGCAAGCAGTACTTTGTGGTGGTGTAACTTCTTTAATCAAAGCAGGATTCGATACTCTAACAGAAGCAGGATATGCTCCTGAAATGGCGTATTTTGAATGTCTACACGAATTAAAACTAATAGTAGATTTATTATATGAAGGCGGAATGGCTAATATGAGATATTCAATTTCTAATACTGCTGAGTATGGAGACTACGTATCAGGACCTAGAGTAATCGGAGAAGAATCAAGAAAAGCAATGAAAGAAATTCTTAAAGAAATTCAAAACGGAAAATTCGCAAAAGACTTTATTCTTGAAAGAAAAGCCGGATATGTAAGAATGAACGCTGAGAGACAACTTACAGAAGACAGCCTTCTTGAAAAAACTGGTAAAGAACTTAGAAAAATGATGCCTTGGATTACTAAAAATAAAATTGTTAATCCTGACGAAAACTAATTTTTCCCCTCTTTTGAGGGTAACTTACAAAGTTTATAAAGTAGATTTTGTAAGTTAAACAAAAGGAGATAAATTGGCAACTGTAATAACGGTTACAAGTGGAAAAGGCGGGGTTGGAAAATCTACTACAACGGCAAATATAGCGGCTGCCTTAGCAAAACTTGGTAAAAAAGTAGTAGCTGTTGATTTTGATATAGGTCTGAGAAATTTGGATATGATTTTGGGGCTTGAGAATAGAATTGTATATGATGTAGTGGATGTAATGGAAGGGAGATGCAATTTAGCCCAAGCTATCATAAAAGATAAAAGAGTACCTAATCTTCATTTTTTACCTGCTAGTCAGACAAAAGACAAAACAGTCCTTGAAAAAGACAAAGTAGAAAAACTGATTAATGACCTAAAACAAAATTTCGATTATATTTTAATTGACTCACCTGCCGGGATTGAAAGCGGTTTCGAACACTCTATTTATTTAGCCGACAGAGCTCTTATCGTTACTACTCCTGAAATTTCATCTGTAAGGGACGCTGATAGGGTTATAGGAATAATTGACGCTAAAAGTAAAAAAGCCCAAAACGGTGAAGAAGTGGAAAAACATATTATCATCAACAGAATAAAACCAGAACTCGTTGAAAAAGGCGAAATGCTATCAACCGAAGACGTTTTACATATTTTAGCACTTCCTTTAATAGGAATAGTTCCGGATGATGAAGATATTGTAAAATCGACTAACCTAGGAGAGCCTATCTCATTAAAAGAAGATTCTCTTGTAGGAGAAGCTTTTAGAAGAATTGCTAGAAGAATAGAAGGCGAAGAAGTTGAATTTTTAGACTTAAAAGCCAAAAAAAGTTTTCTTGAAAAACTTAAAGGACTTTTCAAATGAGTTTTTTAGATTTCTTTAAAAAGAAAAAATCAAAAGACGTAGCAAAAGACAGACTTATGATGATGCTGGCTTACGAAAGAGCCACAACAAAAATAGAAAACCTTGATGAGATGAAAAAAGACCTAATAGCCGTTGTAAAAAAATATTTAAATGTAAAAGATATTCATATTAAAAATCAGTCAAATCAAGATATTGAGACTTTGGAAGTGGAAATTATTTTAGATAAATGAAAAAGAAAAAAACTTCCAAAAAAAAGAAAAAAACCTCTTCTTTTTCTCCTAAATACAAATATATTATTTATATTTTGAGTGTTTTCATATTGATTTTAGGCGCTTTTTTAGCAGGCGTGCTTTTAGAAAATAAAAAAATAGAAAAAAAATTAACAAAACAAGAAAACACCATTCATAAACTCCAATCTAAAATACATAATTTGGAAAAAGAACTTACTAAAAAACCAAAAAAAGAAATAGTCATAATGCCGATATCCTCCGAAGCAAAAGATTATGAAGAGGCTCTAAAAAAACATAAAAAAACTTCTCCCAAACCAATTATAAAACCTGTAAAATCTGTAAAAAACACAAAAACACCTAAACTTGTTATAATTATTGATGATGTAGCTTTCAAAAATCAGATAAAACTTATAAAAGAAATTCCATATAAAATTACTCCTTCTTTTTTCCCTCCGACAAAAAATCATCCGAATACAATTAAATATTCCAGAATGTTTAATCATTATATGGTACATGTACCTATGGAAGCGCTGAATTTTAACAAACCTGAAAATGATACGTTAATGGTGGGAGACAGTTACGATAGAATTTACAAAAAAATTTTACAAATCAAAACCCAATTTCCTAACGCTAAATTTATAAATAATCATACAGGCAGTAAATTTACAAGCGATTATACCTCTATGGTTTATCTTTTTAAAGCTTTGCAAAAAAATAATTTAGGATTTGTGGATTCCAAAACTACCCCCAATTCAAAAGCCTCTTTAGTTGAAAAAGAAATTAAAATCCCAATGTACTCCAGAAATATATTTTTAGATAATATTGAAGATCCCGAATATATTAGAAAGCAGCTAAAAAAAGCTATAAACATAGCTAAAAAAAGAGGTTATGCCATAGCAATCGGTCATCCTCATAAAATCACTCTCACAACACTTAAAAATTCAAAAGACCTTTTAAATCAGGTAAAAGTTGTTTATATTGACGAATTACATAGAAATTGATGAATTTAAGCTTTTTTATAAAGGTAATATCGATTTAATAAATAAACCGAAAATAGCAATAGTGGGTACTCGAAAGCCCGGTAAATATACTAGAGAAATGACGGCACTTTTAGCAAAGAAACTTTCAAAAAAATTCACAATAATAAGCGGCGGAGCGTTAGGAGTTGATAAAATAGCCCATGAAAACGCTTATCCGAACACAATTATGGTAGCACCCTCTTCTCTTGATATTATTTATCCTAAATCCAATATGAATCTTATAAAAACAATTCAAAAAAACGCTCTTGCTTTAAGCGAATACGAAAAAGACTATATGCCAAGAAAATACAGCTTCGTTCAAAGAAACAGAATTATCGTAAAATTAAGTAAATTCGTCATAATACCTGAATCCGACTTAAATAGTGGTAGTATGAGAAGTTATGAATGGGCTGAAAAATTTAATAAAAAAGTTTTCGTAATACCTCAAAGAATCGGTGAAAGCAATGGTACAAATTTTCTAGCAAAAAATAATAAAGCCGAAATTATTTGGGATATTGAAGATTTTTGTAAAAAACTTGGTATAAATTCAAATGAAAAGATTCTAACTTTAAATGAAGCATTAAAAAAATATGGTAATAAACTTTATGAAATGGAACTCGAAGGTAAGGCGGAAATAAAAAATGGAAAAGTCTTTATCAACTGATATTTTAACTCACCCTTTTGAACCTATCATTGATAAAAACAGCAAAATACTTATACTCGGTACTTTTCCTTCTATTAAATCATTTGAAAACAGCTTTTACTATTCTCATCCGAAAAATCAGTTTTGGGATATTTTAGCGATAATATTTAATGACAAAAAACCTGAAACAATAGAGGAAAAAAAAGAGTTTTTAAAAAAACATAAAATCGCTTTATGGGATAGTATCTGTGAATGTAAAAGAAAACATGGCAATTCAAGAGATGATAATTTAGAAATTTTAAAACCTTGTGATATTGAAAAATTTTTAAAAAAATATCCAAATATAAAAAAAATAGCCGTAACTTCACGCACTGGTGAAAAAGTATTAAAAAAATATTTTAAAAATTCACCTTTTGAAATTTTAAAAAATCCTATTTATTTACCAAGCCCGAGTCCGCTAAATGCCAGAATGAAAATAGATAAAAAGGCTGAAATATGGAAAAAATTATTGCTATCGACGTAGGATTAAAAAGAATAGGAGTGGCTTATACTCCCAATAAATCGGTAGTTGTTCCGCTAAATGCCGTTATCAGAAAAAATAGAAACCAGGCGGCAAAAGAAATTAGTGAACTTTTAAAAGAATATCAAGCCGATACTCTGGTAGTAGGTATTCCCAAAACAAACGAAGAAATGGAAAGAAGAATAAAACATTTTGTAAATTTAATTGATTTTGACGGAAAAATAGATTTTGAGGATGAAAGTTTTACAAGTGCTATTGTGGAAGAAGAGATAAAAGGTAAAATAAAATATAAAAGAGACGGAAGAATAGATTCTCTTGCGGCTAAAAAAATTCTGGAGAGTTATCTAAAAAGAAATTCTGTCTCTTCCTGAATTTTTAGCTTCATAAAGTTTTTCATCAGCTTTTTTAAACGTTTTGGAGAAATTTTTCTCAAATATACTTATCCCTATAGACACACTTATATGAATATTATCCGAAAATTCATACTCTTTTATGGCATTTTTTATTTTTTCCGCAATTAATACGGAGTTTTTTAGATTTTCATTTGGTAAGATAACCACAAATTCCTCTCCTCCCCATCTACATACAATATCATTTTTTCTTAAATTATTTTTAATTATTTCTCCTAGTTTACTTAATATTTCATCTCCTACGTCATGTCCGAAGGTGTCATTTATTCGCTTAAAATAATCAATATCGATTATCATTAAAGTATAATTTTTAAGCTTTTTAATATATTTTTCGCATCCTGTTCTGTTTAACACCTTAGTCAGTTTATCCGTCATAGCAATTTTTTCGGTTTTAAGATATTTATTCAGTCCCAATAAAAATAGGATCAGAATTATATATGCTACAATAAGCACTAGAAATGTTTTTTTAGTTTCTTTTTTCAAATCATTTAATTCGGGAATCTCTTTTAAAGATACTACTTTAACAAAATAACCTATATGTTTTCCTAAAGAATATACGGGATATGAAAATATAACATAACCGTTTTCAATATTGATTTTTTTAGCAAAATCCACTTTTTTATTGAAATTTTTAAACACCCTGCAAATGTTTCCATCTATATAATAATTTTTATTTAACTTGCATGTTTTAAAATTTTCTGAATCTATTATTTTTTTATCAATAACAAAACCTATAAAATATTGTTTAAATATATTCATTAAAAAATCTCTATACCTTACACCTATCTCACTTAAAGCTATAATTTTACCGTTATAAAAAATCGGATATACATTTGTAAACAACACCCCTTTTGAAGTCACAATAAAATCATGAAAAGGCTTCTGGGTTTTTGAAACAATCTGGGCAATATCAAACAAATAACCTCCGATATCATCACATTCATATAAATTATAAAATTTCAAAATAGGATAACCTTCTATCGTAGCCAATTCAATGTGTCGTATAGCATATTTTTTTAAAACGTTAAATTGATGTTTGGTAACTTTTTTTAAATATTTAAGACTTTTTGTAGTATTTTTAACAATATATTTTTTTATTTCATCGTCATTAAATATCAGATCATTTACCAAATCTGCTTCCGAAACAATCATTGATTTTTCAGTTTTGAATACTTCTTTTTTTTCTTTGTAAAGAGTATTTAGAATATCGGCGAATTTTGAATTATAATTTTGAAAAAAAGTATATCCTATAATAATAAAGACAGAAGTGAAAATGACAAAAAGCCAGCCGATATATCTCTTATTTATAATTCACTCCTTCAGTTTTTCGTAATATTTCCTTATAAAATCACTCTCTTTTGCTAAAAAACCTGTAATATTATCCACTTCGGTTTTATTATTATTTTCATAATCTATTTGCATGCTCATTTTACTCTCATATGGAATATTTAAAGCCTGTTTTATTATTTTTTCTTTTTCATTCTCCAAAGATATATCGGCTTTTTTGGCAATCTTTATAACTTCATCTAAAAATTTTTCGACTTCATCCCTTTTATTTTCCATAATCCAACCTGTAGGTTTTTGATAAAAACTTTGAAGTGTGGCAAAAGTAGCAATAAACAGATATTTTTTCCAGATATCTTTTTCGATATGTTTAGAAAATTTAATTTTTAAATCTTTACAAGGAGTAAAAAGCTTTTTTAAAACCTCGTCATCTTCAAGGCACAGATAAAAAAGAGGAGTTTTTTTGTGAATTATGTTAATGTCTTTTTTGTTCGAAAGAATATAAATACATGCTTTAATAACTTTTGCTTTTATATTTTTAAACTTTTCAAAATGCCCTATTCCGTTCAAAATAGGCACTATTCTCGTATCTTCACTGTAATGACCTTCAATCTCTTTTAAAACCTCATCCAAAGAATAAGCTTTTGTAGTAATAAATACTATGTCATAAACACCGCTTATCCCTACATTAGGATAAACGGTATCTTCTTTATCTATATCAATTATTTTAAGACCTTCTTTTTTAATTTTTTCATTGGTCTTTTTCGTAGCTAAAATGTCCACATCATATCCGCATTTTATTAACTTATAAGCAAGATAGCCTCCTACTCCCCCTGCTCCCACGACCAATATTTTCATTTTCTCTTCCTTATTTTATCAGCGATTATAACACCAAGAGCCACTCCCAAAAAAACAAGTATTAAAAATATCTCCCCCACTAAGTCTTTAAATTCCATTTTTATTTTTCTCTTTCTAAAATAACACCGCATTCCATATGATTTGTATATGGAAACTGGTCAAAAAACCCAAAAGCTTTTATTTTTCTGTTTTTAGCAAGCGTTTCAAGGTCTCTTTTTAAAGTTTCGGGATTACATGAAATGTAAATTATATTATCAAATTCGTTTACAAACTTTCTACTTTTATCATCAAGCCCGGCACGCGGAGGGTCAATTAAAACGTTTTTCAAATCATATGAAGCCAAAAGAGGTGAATTTTCATCTTTTAGCGCACTAAATTCAGCAGCACTCATAGCCAAAAAAGTAATATTATCACGATTATTTAATTCAGCGTTAAATGTAGCGGCTTCAATTGATTCTTTGTTTATTTCAGTTGCTATAACTTTTCTGAAATTTTCACTTAAAGGTATGGTAAAGTTTCCGTTTCCGCAGTAAAGCTCTACCAAATCTCCTTTTAAATGTTTACTATTCCTAAGAGCCCATTCAATCATTTTTTGATTCATTTCCCTATTTGGCTGAGAGAATGTATTTTCAATGATTTTATATCTGTATTTTTTTCCGTTTATATTTAGCTCTTCTATCAGATAGTTTTTATCAAAAACGTATTTTCTACCCTTTTTTCTTACGATAAAATCAACATTCGGAAATTTTTCTTTTAGTTTTTTTATATCTTCGGCAATACTTTCATCAACTTTTTTATGATAAATAAGTGTTACAATAAGTTCACCTTTTGAGTTACTTAAAAAATCTATTTCATACAGTTTTTTTCTTAAATTTTCGTTTTTTTCTATTTCTTTTAAAAGAGGATCCATTATTTCATAAATTGCCTTATCTACGATTTTACACTCTTCAATTGGAATTACGCCTCTACCCTCTTCTTTTCTCTTTCTCATGGCGTAATAGCTTTTATCATCTTCATGCCATACTCTAAACTCAGCTCTTGCTCTAAAATGTTCGTCTTTTCCGTGTATTACTTCAATATCAGGAATATCAAAATCCTTAAACATCTCTTTTAGACGCTCTTTTTTAATCTCAAGCTGCTTTTCATAAGGTATCTCCCATAAAACACAGCTGCCGCACTTTCCAAAACTGCTACAAGTCATATTACTCCTTTATCTAAAACTCTCAACCAGTCCCTGTACTATGAGATTCCATCCATCAACCAGTACAAACACCAATATTTTAAAAGGCAATGATATCATAACGGGCGGCAACATCATCATCCCTAAACTCATTAAAATAGAACTTACCACCATATCAATCACCAAAAACGGTAAAAATATCAAAAATCCTATCTCAAACGCCGTTTTAAGTTCACTAATCATAAAAGCCGGCACTAAAATTGAAAGAGGCACGTCATCAAGGGTTTTAGGGTTCGGGAGTTTTCTGATTCTGAAAAATAGCGCCAAATCTTTCTCACGCGTATTTTTTAACATAAATTTTTTAAAAGGTTTGACCGCTTTTTCAAACGCTTCTTCATAGCCGATTTTTTCTTCCATATAAGGTTTTATTCCCTGAGTATATGCCTGTTTGGCATACGGCTCCATAATAAAAAAAGTCAATACAAGGGAGAGAGAAACTAAAAGAGTGGTAGGTGGGGACTGTGGAGTTCCAAGTGCTTGACGCAAAAATCCAAAAACAACGAGAAGTCTTACAAAAGAGGTCATTACTAAAACAATACTTGGAGCCAAAACTAAAAAAGTCATTAAAATAGCTATATTCAGAACGGTTACAAGCTGTTTTGGACTCTCAGGAGCTGTTAATGACAAATTCACCGTAGGTAACTGAGGCGCCGCCGCAAATAAAAAAAGCGGCAGTATAAATATAATGATTTTTTTCATTTAGTTTTGTCTAAGACCGATTTTTGTATTTCTTCTTTGTTTTTTTTCGCAAAAAACCATATTTCAACTCTCCTGTTTTTCGCTCTGCCTTCAGGTGTTAAATTACTGGAAATCGGATGATACGGTCCATATGCCGCGGCACTGAGTTGAGACGGATTCACTCCGTTTTTTATTAAAATTCTCAATACTGCCAATGCCCTTGCGGCACTAAGCTCCCAATTGTCTTTATACGGACTGTTGGGAGGTGGCGGCATATTGTCCGTATATCCTCTTACTTGTATTTCAACATTTTTAGGTAGATACTCTTTTATAATTATAGCAATTCTTTTTAAAAAGAGTAAGCTATCCTCGTTGGTTATTTGAGCGCTTCCGGGAGGAAAAGTAATATCTGCCGGGAGTCTTATAAAAAACCCTTCTTCTCCTTCTTCAAGCACAATGGCAGGACCTTTCCCGCCTTGAGTAAATTCTTTAAATTCCGCTACCGCTTGAGAGAGTTTATTAACGGTTTGAGCGGTTTCCTCTGATTTTTGAATAGGAGTTGCTTTTTGAATTCTTTCTCTACTTACTTCCGTTTGGGTTCCGCCTTCAAGAACACTAAGAGCTCCCGCCAACGATCCTATAGCTTCTTTTACTTTTTTAGCGTCCATTGTAGACATGGATAAAAGCAAAACGAAGAAACATAACAAAAGACTCATCAAGTCCCCGAATGTCGCAAGCCATTCGGGCATACACTCAGGACATTCGCATTTACATTTTTTTGCCATTTTTATTCCTATTCAAATTGAGATTGTCTTTGACTTGGCGGTAAGAAACTAAGTAATTTTGCTTCCAACGTTCTAGGATTATCCCCCGCCTGAATAGACATTATCCCCTCTATTATCATGGTTTTAGCAAGAATTTCGTCATCGTTTCTTAAATTAAGTTTATTAGCAATCGGGCTTCCGAAAATATTACCGATCATCGCTCCGTATAAAGTCGTCAAAAGGGCAACAGCCATCGCAGGACCGATAGCAGAAGGGTCGGACATATTTAAAAGCATCGCAACAAGCCCGACAAGCGTACCAATCATCCCCATTGCCCCGGCTAGTCCGGCCCAGTTACTAAAAATAGAAGCCATTTTTTTATGTCTCGCATCCATCTGTTCTATGTCTATTTCCAAAAGTTCTCTTATCGTATCGGGTTCATTCCCGTCGACCGCCATTGAAAGGCCTTTTTTTAAGAACTCATCTTCTTCGTTTGCGGCGGCCTGTTCGAGAGATAAAATTCCGTCTCTTCTTGCCTGAGTGGCATAATCTACAAGTTTTTTAATGAGTTCTTCATAATTCGGCTGATAACTCGGTTTTATCGCTATCATAAAAACTTTTGCGAATTTGGTCATCATTTCCATTTTATTCGCAATAAACAGGGTCATAATAGAACCCAACACAACGATTAATACGGACTGTGGGTCAATATAAGGACCGATACCGACACCCATAGCCATAGCGGCTATAATAAGACCCAAAGCCCCGACTAAACCGATGACCGTTGCTAAATCCATTCTTTCACCTTTTCTTTATTTTGATATAATATCGGCAAAAAGGATATAAATGTTACAGGTAATTATTCTTGCCGCGGGTAAGGGAACCCGTATGAAGAGTAAATCGGCAAAAGTCCTTCATACTTTATGTAACAAACCGATGATAGAGTATGTTATTGAAGAATCACTTAAACTTACAAACAGTGTCGATGTAGTTTTGAATCATCAATTTGAAAAAGTAAAAGAAATCGTGGAAAAATATCCGGTAAATATCATAAAACAAGACCTTGAGAATTATCCCGGAACGGGAGGAGCCGTTAAAGAAGTTCCTATAAAAGGAGACAAAGTATTCATATTGAACGGTGACATGCCTCTGATAGAAGCGGATGAACTTAAAAAATTTTTAGATATCGACGCAGATATAGTAATGAGTGTTATGAAATTAAATAATCCGGACGGATACGGAAGAGTAGTAATAGAAAACGGAAATGTTAAAAAAATAGTCGAACAAAAAGATGCTACTGAAGACGAACTTAAAATTCCTTATGTAAACGCCGGAGTATATCTTTTTAAAAAAGAGGTACTTGAGAAGTACTTGCCAAAACTTTCAAACCAAAACGCCCAAAACGAATACTATTTAACGGACATTATCGAAATGGCTGTAAATGACTCTTTAAAAGTGGCCGCTATTGAAGTTAATGAAGAAAATTTTAAAGGTGTCAACTCAAAGCTTGATTTGGCTAAAGCAGAAGAAATAATGTGCAAAAGAATAAAAGAAAACTGGATGAAGAACGGAGTTATTATGCATCTTCCCGACACTATCTTCATAGACGCATACTCTTCTTTTGAAGGTGAATGTGAAATCGGAAGCGGCTGTGTTATTAAAAAAAGTGTAATAATTGAAAGTGAAATCAGACCTTTAAGCGTAATTGAAGAAGCGGTTATTAAAAATTCGGGTATAGGACCAATGGCAAGAATCAGACCGAAAAGCGAACTTGTAGATACCCATATCGGAAATTTCGTAGAGGTAAAAGCCAGCAAATTAAAAGGCGTAAAAGCCGGACATTTAAGCTATCTTGGGGATAGTGAAATAGACGAAGGCACAAATGTTGGAGCCGGAACAATTACGTGTAATTATGACGGCAAAAACAAATACAAAACCAAAATAGGAAAAAATGTTTTCATAGGAAGCGATTCTCAGCTTATAGCTCCCGTAACCATCGAAGATGATGTAATGATAGCAGCCGGAAGTACAGTAAATAAAGATATTAAAAAAGGCTCATTAGCCATCAGCAGAGCCCCTTTAAAAATAGTTAAAGATTTTTATTATAAATTTTTCGGGAGAAATAATTGAGAGTATTAATAGGTGTTACCGGAAGTATTGCCGCTTATAAAACATGTGAATTGGTGAGACTTTTTATAAAAAGAGGAGATGAGGTAAGAGTCGTTATGAGCGAAGCGGCTACCAAATTCGTAACTCCTCTAACCTTTGAAGCCCTGACAAGAAATAAAGTTCTAATAGAAAAAAACGAAGACTGGTCAAATGAATTAAATCACATCGATTACGCAAAATGGGCCGATATTTATATAATCGCTCCCGCTACCGCAAATACAGTCAATAAAGCGGCAAACGGAATTGCTGATAATTTGCTTTTACAAACATATCTGGCATGCCCGGCTCCCGTTCTTTTCGCTCCTGCCGCCAATACTAACATGTATCTTCATCCCACAACTCAGGAAAGTTTTAAGAAATTAAATATCATCGAAGCAAATGCCGGGCTATTGGCGTGCGGCGATGAGGGAATTGGTAAAATGGCAGAACCTGAAGAAATTTTTTTAAAAGCTTTACGGGAAGTGTATAAAGATGAGTTTTGGCAAAATAAAAAAGTTACGGTTACAGCCGGAGGCAGTATTGAAAAAATTGACGATGTGAGATTTATCAGCAATTTTTCAAGCGGAAAAATGGGAGAGGCGCTTGCAAAAGCTTTTTATATCAAAGGAGCTGATGTCACTTTAATATCGAGTAAAGAACATAACCTGACAAAAGATATTAAACAGATAAACGTAAAAAGTGCGGATGAATATTTAAAAGCTATTCTTGAGGACAATCCGGATTTTTTGATTATGGCTGCGGCGATTGCCGATTTTAAACCAAAATACATTCCAGGAAAACTCAAAAAAGAACAAATCGGTGAAAAATTGATGCTCGAACTTGAAAAAAACACCGACATTCTTGAAGCCTTAAAAGATAAAAATTTTAAAAAAATCGGCTTTAAAGCGGAAAGAGATGAAAATAACGCCCTTAAATATGCCAAAAATGCCTTAAAGAAGAAAAATCTTGATGCTATCTGTTTAAATCTTTTAACGAAAAACGACTTTGGAAGTGACGAAAACGAAGTTATATTTATAACAAAAGACAAAGAAATATTAATCCCTCAAGACTCAAAAGAAAATATCGCGTACAGGATTGTAGACCTTGTTAAATTTGTTTAAAATAGGAAAAATCCTAAACGAAACAAACAGACTCTCAGGCATTAAAGAATTTAATGCCTCAGTACCTGTAAAACTTGAGGTATTAAAAGAAATTAATCCTATAACTTATGAAATAAAACTCGGAAATAAAACTGTTGAAACCAAATCACATATTCCTCTGGAAGTTGGAAAAAAATACCTAGCAAACATAGTAGAAAAAAAAGAATATATTCAGATACAAAACCTTAAAGAATTTCCAAAACTATTAGAAACTCTTGAAAAAATATCATTTTCTAAAGAAATGAATTTAGATAAAGATACGATAATAGATAAATTAACTCACGCAAAAACAAAAGATGAATTTATGTTTTTTGCTAATATTTTACTCGCACTTCAAAAAGGCATCAGACATATTTTTATAAATGAAAAAAACAATAAAGCACTTTTACAATTGAAAAAAAACAAAAACAGCATAGATTTTTATGCCTGTTATAAGTTCTTAGGAGAACTTGAGGGAACTATAACACCTCATAAAGTTATGATTTTAACACCCTTTAAAAACGTTGCGTCATTGATTGAACAAAATTCCGAAGAACTCGACAAAAAAGTAGAAGTAAAAATAAAAAACACTATAAAACCACTGTATGAATTTAAAAACACACTCCTTGATATAAAGGCTTGAATATGCACTTAGCAATTATTATGGACGGAAACGGAAGATGGGCTAAAAAAAGAGGTCTTAAAAGAACAGAAGGTCATAAAAAAGGCGCGGAAGTTGTAAAAGAAATCACTACATACTGTGCCAATAATCCTGAAATAGATGTTTTAACCCTGTATGCTTTTTCTACAGAAAACTGGAAAAGACCTAAAATGGAAGTGGACTTTTTAATGAAACTTCTTGATAATTGGCTAAAAAAAGAACTCCCTACTTATATAAAAAATGAAGTAAAATTTGAAGTAATCGGAGATATCAGCAAATTTTCCCCCGCTCTTAGAAAAAGAATAGAATATACAAAAGAGGTCACAAAAGATTTTAAAAAACTAACTCAGGTTTTAGCCCTGAATTACGGAAGCCGTGATGAGATTACAAGGGCTGTAAAAAAGATGATTCAAAAAAATGAAGAAATTACGCCCGAGAACATTCAAAAAAACCTTGATATAAGCAGAGATGTGGATTTACTGATAAGAACAAGCGGAGAAATCAGACTTAGTAATTTTCTCTTGTGGCAACTTGCTTATGCGGAAATGTTTTTTACTGAAACTATGTGGCCGGATTTCACTCCGGAAGAACTTGAAAAAATTTTAAAAGAATTTAAAAAAAGAGAGAGAAGATTCGGAGGAATATAATATAATTTCAAAAAAGGCGGCTGATGGATATTTTCTTTATATTCCTGTTTGGACTTGCTATAGGAAGTTTTTTAAATGTTGTCATTTACAGAGTTCCCCTTGGAAAAAGTTTAATTACACCTCCCAGCAGCTGCCCGAAATGTAATACAAAAATAAAACCCATACATAATATTCCGGTTATAAGCTGGATTTTATTAAAAGGCAGATGCGCGTCTTGCGGGAAAAAAATTTCTATAAGATATCCTTTAATAGAACTTTTGACGGGAATTATTGCCGTTTTAATATATATAAAACTTGGAAATTTTGATATATTTTATCTTTTTACTTTTGGGGCTTTTGCTACTCTTCTTGCTTTATGTATGATTGATTTTGATTATAAGGCGGTACCTGACAGTTTAAATCTTTTAGCTTTAACATTTGCTTTTTTTCATTCTCCAGAAGTTTTGGAAAATTTCAAAAACGCTCTTCTTATGATGGGTGGTATGAGTTTGGTGAGATATTATGTTAGTTATTTTCTAAAAAGAGAAGCAATGGGAGAAGGAGACATAATCGTGGGGGGCACAATGGGTGCCTTAGTAGGTATTAAACTCGCTGTTTTATCATTATTTATTGCCGCTCTTTTAGCTATTATTCCTTCCCTTTATTTTAGATTACAAAAAAAAGAACCTGAACTTCCTTTTATTCCGTTTTTAGCTCTTGGAACATTTATAGTATGGTATTTCGATTCTTATTTTGAAGAAATCTGGAGAATAATTTATGAATAAACTTAAATTTTATCTTTTAAGAGAGTATATGCCTCTTTTTTTCACTCTTTTTTTTATTATTTTCATCATCATATCGTTGATATATGTAATCACAATCTCAAATATTACGGCTGGAATAAAAATTACGTTTCTGGATTTAATAAAATTTTACCTTTTGTCAGTCCCACAGATTTTGCTTGTAACAATGTCAATTTCTTTTTTTATAGCAGCTACAACCCTTTATTCGAAACTTAGTGAATCTCAAGAACTTGTTGCTATGTTTGCCTTGGGATTTAAACCTATAAAAATTCTTTTTCCTGTGATATTCATAGCAATAATCTTGACACTCTTGAATCTTTTTATTCTTTTTGTTTCCATACCTTACTCAAAAATGGCATTTAAAAATCTTAAAAATCAAAAACAACAAGAAGCTAAATTTAATTTACAAAGTTCTCAAATTTCACAACAATTCGGTCAATGGTCCGTTTTTGCCACAACAAATAAAAACAAAGCTTATACAAATATTTATCTTTTTAATCCTAAAGAATTAAAATTCATAATATCTCATTCCGCAGCATTGAAAACTGATAAAGGAGTTCTTTCTTTTACTCTCAAAAAAGGTAAAATTTACGACTTGAATTCAACTTATTATATTGATTTTACAAAAATGAAAATAAATCAAAAAGTTCCTCATGTTAAAATATCGATTTTTAATTTTAAAAATTATTTTCAATACAATAAAAAACAATTCGCCAAATTTTTACCAATCGCCCTACTTCCTTTTGCTTTACTTTTTTTTATCCCGGTTTTAAGTTTTTTTCATCCGCGACTCAATAAAAATCATACGCTTTTTTATTCAGTTTCAATTCTTGCAATATATGCTGTAATATCACTTTCAAACAAAAATTTTGTAATCGGAATCGTTATTCCGGTAATTTTTTTCATAATCGGAGGAGTGTTATACAAATGGAAAATAAAGTTTTAGGGATTATTTCATATGACGGTAGCAAATTTTCCGGTATGCAAATACAACCGGATAAAAAAACCGTTCAGGGAGAAATTCAAAAAGCTCTTATTAAATTAAATATTAATTCCTCTATACAACATGCGGGGAGAACCGATACGGGCGTTCATGCACTTAATCAGGTAATTTCTTTTAACGTTCCGAAATTTTGGGAGATAAATAAGCTTCAAAAATCTTTAAATAAAATCCTACATCCATATATTCATATAAAAAAATTATCAATAACAGATGATAATTTTCATCCCAGATTCAACGCAAAAAAAAGAAGTTACAGATATATTTTAACACCTCATTTTTCACCGCATACAGCGGATTATACGACTTTTTATCCAAAAGTGATAAATATAGAACTGTTAAAAAAAGCTTTAAAAACACTTGAAGGAAAACATGATTTTGAATATTTTGCCAAAACAGGAAGTGAAGTTAATAATTATATTAGAGAGATATACGAAACAAAAATCTTTAACTACCGCGGAAAAACTATTATAAAAATAATAGGTAACGGATTTTTAAGAGGTCAAATAAGAATAATTATAGATTTTTTATTAAAAATAAATGAAAACAAACTCTCTCTGAAAGATTTGGAATTGCAACTAAATAAAAAGAAACTTATTAATAAACATCTCGCTGCGCCTAACGGTCTTTACCTTGAAAGAATATGGTATTAATCGCACAATCTTTCAATAACGGCGGGCAAAAACGTATGTTCGGCTTTTTTTAAAGCGTTATAATATTTTTCAAAAGTATCATATTTATAAGGATTGATATGATATTGCAAAATAATGTCTCCGCTGTCAAGTTCTTTATCCGCATAATGAATGGTAATTCCGCACGCTTTCTTAGCTTCATATGATTTTTTATCAGCATTTAACCCCTTAAAATCAGGCAGTATGCTTGGATGAAGATTAATAATTTTACCTCTAAATTCATCAATAATTAATGGAGGTATAATTTTCATATAACCTGCTAAAATTATCAAATCCGGATTAATCTCTTTTAGTTTTTTCAATATCTTTTCATTGTCTTCAGTTATCAAAACATCAGGAAGATTATCTGAATTCAAAGCAGAAGAATCGTTTCTATTAGTAATTCCCAAAACCACTTTATAATTTGTCTGATGTTTTAAAATATTTAAAAAATTACTTCCGCCTTTTCCAAAAAACACTGCTACTTTTTTCAAATTTATCCTTTATTTATTTCTAAAACACTTATTCCGCTGTTAAGCTTTTTGACTATTATTTGTTTTTCTATCTCTTCTTTTAAAGATTCTACATGTGAAATTATACCTATTGTTTTTCCAATCGAAGCTTTTTTTAAAATTTCAAGAGCTTTATTTAAATATTCTCTATCAAGAGTACCAAACCCTTCATCTAAAAACATACTTTCAATATTTATTTTGTTTTTCATAAAATCACTCAAAGCAAAAGCAAGAGATAAAGAGACTAAAAATTTTTCACCTCCGCTTAACGTTTTAACATTTCTTCTTTCATTTTCAAAAAACCTGTCAATTATTTTTAAATCAAAATCATCTCCATCAGACACCACTTCCAAAAGATATCTGTCATCTGAAAGAGATTTAAGATGCGTATTTGCTATATGAAGTAAAGAATCTAAAAAATATCGCAAAATTATTTTACTGAATTTTTTACCGTTTTTAGAGCCTATTTTTCTATTGATTTTTTCATACACTCTTAATTTTTCATTTAAAATTTTTATTTCATTTTTCAACTCATTTTTTTTATCAATCATTGTTTTTAAATTTTTGATTCGTTCTTCCGTTTCACCAAGCATTCTATTTAATGTTTCGATATTTTTTCTGATTTCTTTTTCTTCCTCTTCATTATATTCGCCCTCTATAGTAATTTGAGAATATTTACTTTTTTTATCCGATAAATCTGAATTTAATATTTCTGACTTATTTTTTAAAATAGACAAATCGGTATTCGTACGATTATATTCTTTAAAAACTTTTTCATATTCTTTTTTTATCTTGCTTTCTTCATCGTGGAGAAAAGTTTTCAATTCATCAAGTTCTTTTTCATTAATATTAAGCTCACTCAAAAGTCTTCTATATATATCCTGAAGTTTTTGTTTTTTATTCACTGATCTCATTAATTCTTTTTTATAATTTTCAATATCTCTTAAATTATCTTCTTTTTTTAAAAGCAAATTACTTATTTTATTTTTAAGTAAATCAAACTCTTTTTTATTTTTTTCATATTCAGTTTTTAAAGCTTGTAAATTATAAAAATCATTCTCATCGTAAATTCCATATTTAGTTAAATCTATATTTTTTATTTGATTTTCATAACTTTTCTTATCTTTTAAAAATGTTTCTTTTTTTATACTTAATGTATTCAATTGTTTTTCAAGTTCTTTTACTTTTTCTTGTAATGTCTGATATTCATATAATAATTCTTTTTGTATTTTCGGAGGATTCTTTTTATACGGATGCTCCAGACTCCCGCATAAAGGACATGGCTCCCCGTCTTTTAGTTCTTTTCTATATACTTCCAATTCTATCACCAGCGGATTTATAATTATCTCCGAAATATTGGAAATTTTTTTTAAATTGTCATAATACTCTTTTTTTAAATTTTGAATAGTGGTATCATTTTCAAAAAGTTTCTTTTTCAATTCATCCAATTGAGAATTCAAAAATTTTCTCCTATCAAATTCTTCTTTTATTTTTTCAAAAATAGTAAACTCTTTTTTTTCTTCCACATTTATATTTTTTAATTCATTTTGATTTTTAAAAATCTCTTCTTCTACTCTTTTAAGTTCATTTTGTTTCGTATTAATTAATTTATTAAATGAATTTATAGAAGAATCCAAAACGTTAATATTTTCTTTAATTTTTTCAGCTTCAGTTATTTTTAAGGATATCTGCTTATATTTTTTATCATATTCTTCTTTTTTTATACTTATTTCATCTAATAGTTCCTTTTTTTCTTTTAATTCAAACTTTTTTTTATTAATTTCTTTTTCAACTGAAATTAAACTCCTCTTCAACTTTTCAATTTCTGTTTTAAGTTTTTCTTTTTCTTTTAATTCTTTTAAAACTTCGAATCTTTCATTTAACTTTTTATATTCGATTATTAAATTTTCTTTTTTGTTTATCTCTGCTTCTAATTTTTTTTCATCAACATCAGGTATTTGCAATTTAATATTTTCTATAATATTTTTCATTTCCTCGGTTCGTTCATATATCCGTCTTGATATTTCTTCATACTCTTCCAGATCTAAAATATTTTTTAATATCTCCGCTTTTTGAGTTGAATTGGCATTTAAAAAAGCATCAAATTCTCCTTGTGCCAAAACAATTGCTTTTGTAAATTGCCCGAAATCCAGCTTTAATATTTGTTCTATTTTTTTTGGAACATGTTTATCTATAAAATCAGAATCGTTATTTACTTTTAGTTTATGAGTCACATTTATACCGCTTTTTACTCTTTTAGCTTCCCAAACAACATTGTATTTTATATTTCCAATAAAAAAATCAAGTTCAATTTTCCCTTTTTTGCTATTATGGGTTAAAAGCTCGCCGGCACTTTTTTTAAGTCGAGGCGTTTTATTGTATAACGCCGCACAAACAGCATCAATTATTGTACTTTTTCCGCTTCCCGTAGGTCCGGAAATTAAAAAAAGTGAATTTTCAAATTCTGTAAAATCTATTTCGGCATTTCTGATTGAATTTATATTTGTAAGTGCCAATCTTAACAGTTTCATTTTTCCTCTTTTATTTCAGTTTTTATTTCAGTTATAATTTTTATAATTTCATCCAAATCTTCTTCATCTTCAAAAAGATTTCTTATTATTTCTTCAAAACTTATCTTTTTAACATCAATGTTATTCACATCGGAAAAATTTAACGGAAGTTTGATTTTTAAAATATATAAATTTTCAGCCGATGTTTTTATACTTTCAATATCTTCAGAAGAAACATTATCACTAAACTCTATCTCAATAAACGGTTTTAAATCCTTTTTTTCTACATTTAGCATATATTTATTATATTCCTCAGATATTTCCGATATTTTTTTATAAACAGTTTCAAAATTACCTTTTAATTTTATAAACTTTCTAAATCTAGGGACGTTTATTAGCTTTTTTTGCCAATTTTCAGTATCAATTATTACAATTTTTTTATCATAATCTTCATCAAAAGCCATTTGTAAAGGAGAACCGGAATAAATTATATTGTCTTTAATTTCTTGGTACTTATGTATATGACCGAGTGCGGTATAACTAAATTTCTCAAAAACATTACTCGGTATCGCTTCAATTTTTCCTATATAAATATCTCTCTCACCTCCGCCAAAAGAAGCTCCGTAAACACTCAAATGTCCCATAGCTATTACAGGTTTATTCGCATTAATATCATATATTTTTTCAATCGCTTTTAATAAATCTTCGTTTTTTTCTTTTAAAATATTTTCTCTTAAATATGATACTGCCAAAATCTGAAAATCCTCAAAATCTATAATTTTTTTATAATTATTTTTAGCTCCGCTTATTATGTCAACATTTATCGATTTTAAAACTTCTTTTGGAGCTTCCAAAGTTTTCGGAGAATCATGATTTCCACCAATAATTATTACTTTACGCAATTTACCACTTAATGAAGCGAGAAAATTAAAATATTGTTCTTCTGCAAGATAAGAAGGATTATATATGTCAAAAATATCCCCTGAAATTAATAAAACATCTATTTTTTCTTTCTCTATTTGTTTTCTTAACCATTCGAAAAAAAGCTCATATTCATCATATCTATCAATTCCTGAAACCTGATGACCGATATGCCAGTCGGATGTATGGAGAATTTTCATTATCAGCCTTGGATTTTTAAGAAATTATATCATAGCGTTTAGAAGGAAATATAAAAGTTTTGTATTATTTTAGTGTCAGAGATTTATTTATTGAAATTTTTGGTTGCGGGGGTGGGATTTGAACCCACGACCTCCGGGTTATGAGGATTGTGTGAATTGTGATGAGGATGAAGTAGAATTATTTTGATATAATATTGTGAATTGTGAAGGAGTTTTTATGACAAAAAATCAGTATATTGAAACTGGAAAAGGTTTTATTGCCCTTGCAAATTTAATTGGTGGTTTGTCTGTTATAAATGGTTTATTTAATTCAAAAGATATTACTGTTCCTGAAATTTTTATGATATTTTATACTTTTGTGGTATTATATATTGCTGGTAATATGTTAATCAAAAAGGGAGATGAATTATGAGTATTTATTTTTTTTGGGCTTTATTTGCTACTATAATATTAATTTTTGCTTATTGGATAACTCATAAAGATATTAAACATAAGTCTCATTAATTTTTATTTTTTTACTAAATCTACCCATAGAGGACAAATATATAATTTATATTTTTTCATATTTTTTAATACATTTCTTTTTCTACATCCAAGAGTTTTTTGATAATTCCAACCTTCTTTTTGATTTTTACAGATAAATTTTTCTTTTTTAAAAAGATATGGATAATGTGGTGTTGATTTTTTTACTATAAATGTAACTTCACATTCTCCAGCATATAAGAAGTTTATAAACAAGAATATTTTTATTATTTTTTTCATAAGTTTTCCTATTTAATTTTTTGTTTTTAATTTTAATTATTTTTTTTTAGTTTATTTAATCTTATAAAAAAGATTTTATATGTTAAATTTTTTTCTTACTATAAATATTATTAAGATTGTTAATACAATAAATATTGTTAATTTAGGAAATATTATAAAGAATAGAGTTCCTCCTATTATTATTCCACTAATTAATTTTTCGTTGTCTTTTTTTGTTCTTTTTTTCTTTGTTACATTTTCTATTACTCCAGATAATATTGCTGCTCCAAACAATGTTATTATCATAAGAATGATATCTGATGAAATATTAGGTTTCATTTTCCATTTCCTCAAATAGTTCTAACATTATTTTATGATAAAACTTTTTTTGTTTCTGTTCTGGTAATTTTCCTAATGCTTCACAAATCTCTTTACATATATCGTTACCGTTAATCATAATTTTGTTATGACTACCGATAATATTGTTATTGCCGTTTATTGTTATGCCCCCTGATTTTTCTGCTTCTAAACCTAAATTAATTAATTTTATTAACTCAGGTTTAGTTTTTTTCCAGTTTATTAATGTATGTTCTGTAACATTAATTCTTTTTGCTAATTCTTTTTGTGTAATTTTTTTCATTTTTCTCTTGATTTATGTAAATAATTTCAGTATAATTTAATTAATTAAAATATTTTACATTTATCAGGGGCGAACAATGAAAACAAATTTTAACCATAATGAAACTCCTTTAACATTTAATGAACTTTTTAATGAATATCTTCAAGTGATGAGACATACAATGTCTGATAAAACTTTAGATACAAAAATATATTATTACAATAAACATTTTTCTAATAAATATGGCAATTATATTATAACAGATTTTAAATATAAAGACGCACAGTTATTTGCTAATGAGCTTATTCAAAAGGGTTTAAAACCTAAAACTGTAAAGAATATTATTGATATATTTAAAGTACTTTATAAATACGCCATTATGAATGAATATTGTGAAAAGAATCCTTTTGAATATGTTCAAATTCCTAAATTTGATAATAAAATTTATTTTAATTTTACAGAAGAGGAAATAAAAAGATTTATTTATACTGCTCTTAATTATCCTAATCAAAAGTATAGAGGAATTTTTACATTTCTTTTACATGGTAGAAGACTTAACGAAGTTCTTTCTCTTACTTGGGATATGGTAGATTTTGAAAATGATATTTATTTGATACCTGCTCAAATCAATAAAGCAAAAAGAAATTTTTCTTATCAAATGACTTCTATTCTTAGAGATACTCTTTTTAGACAAAAAATTATTAATAAAGTTGAATGTCCAAATTCTCCATATGTTTTTCCTTCAAGTGTTACATGTAGAAAAATTAAAGATATAAGAAAACAATTTAAAAAACTTTTAGTTTTAGCTGGGATTGATAAAAAAATGAGAATACACGATATTCGTCATCTTGTAGCTACTTATTCAATTAATTTTCTTGGTCTTTCAGTTGAGGAAGTTTCATATACGCTTGGTCATACATCTATTGAAGTAACTCAAAGATATATTAATCCAAGAGCTGAAATTTCAAAAAAAGTTATTGAAAAAATTTTTAATTCTATTGAGGGGGTGTGAAATGTTAGTTCATAGAGAAGAAATAAAAAAATTACAAAATATGAAAAATAGAAATAATGAAAAAATTATTGATGAAATTGTGAATTATTTTAATAAATGGTTAGGAGTTGGTTATAACACTGAGAATTTAGTTTATTTACCTGATGATTTAGCTGAAAAATATGAATTATTAATAAATAATCACGAAGAAGATTTTAAAGAAGATTTAACAAATAATGACATTCAAAAATTAATTTATTTAGTTGAAATTCATTTGAATGAAATTAAAGAATGTATTGAATTATCTTTTGAAAGAAAATGGAATTGTAAAGAGTTAAAAAGTGAATATGAAAGTTTTTCTAAATTACGGAAGAAACTTTTAAGAGTTTCTTAATTTTATGGGTGGTTGGGGTGGGAATTTAATGCGGAGGTTTGGCCCCCTGAGCCTCCGCTCCATTTTATAGGGGGCGAAATAAAAAAATAAAGGGGCAAAAAATGACAACTTTTTTAATTGGACAAATCAAAGGTATTAAACAGCAAGAAAGAAGAAAATCAGATGGTTCTGTACAGGTTTTTACTTTAGTTAATGTTTTTTTAGAGTTGAGTGATAAAGAAGGATTTCCAGTTACTGTGAGTGAAAATGTACAATTTCCGCTTGAAGAGTATGTAAACCTTATACAGTATAAAGGTAAATATATAGCTATTCCTTATACTTCTTTGAGTACTAAAAATGGAAATTACATATTTCCTAATAGTGATTTACAGTATTTTATTTTCGATAAAAATCCGTTTGATTTAGCGGTAAATAAAGGTAAATAATGGCAAATTTTATTTATGACAAAAAAAATTATAACTTACCTATTAATCTTAATTATGTTACGGGGGTTCTTGCTCCCGATACACCGTCTAAAAATGGCGGTTATTATATTTTATTTTACACGATAGATAAAAAAAATCATTTTTGGGTTTATCCGACTAAAGAAGATAGGGATTTTGTTTATGTGAATTATCTTTTACCTCTTTTTACTTTTTTGGGTGAAGATAATAACGGTTAGCCGATTCATTTTTTTTAGTTTTTTTTAATTGAAAAAGATGAGTCGGTTGCCGTTTCTATGCGTTTTTTTTAAAAAGGCGCATTGGCAAACTTGTCCGATTTCCACGCATTTTCGGCGCCGCCGTCAGGGAAGTTCCGTAAATCCTTAAACAGCGGCGCCAAAATGCGCAAAAGGAAATCGTGGCAAGGCAAACAAGCGCACACCCGCCGTGTAGGCGCCAACCGACTTACGAAAACCATTTTAAAGGAGAAAAAATGAAAAAACTTGGTAGATTACCTGTTGTTGTTGGAGCTTTAGGTTTAAGTGCTATTTCTGCTTTTGCTGACACTGTTTATGGAGCTGATATTACTCCTGATTATACAGATTTTAAAGCGGCTGTTGGTCTAGTTCTTGGTATTGTAGTGGTTGTAATGCTTGCTAAAAGAGCAAAAGGTTTCTTTAGATAAGAAGGGTTATGGTGAAGAGATTTATTTTTTCCCTTCTTTTTCTTTTTACTATAAGTCAGGCAAGTATTTTATACAAAAATAAAAACATCTGTATTGAAGATTATTATTATAAGAACAGACATTTTTATTACAAACAAAGTTCTAATGGTAAGTGGCGAAGTACTTCTACTAAAAATAATAATCTTGAATATGGATATGTTTATAACGATGATAATGAAACTTGCGAATATGATAGTACTCTTAAAGAGTTGAATTTAACTTATTTTGATTATTACTTTCTTATGGGAATAAGTGGTGTTTTGATAGGTTTTGTAGTTATGTTTGGCTTTATTACAGGCGTTATATCTTTTACAAAGGATTGATATGTTAGGAATACCTGCTTTTGATTTTTTCTTTCAACTTTTTGTAATTATAGCAATAGGAATAATCATACCTATTGCGGCAATACATTTATTTAAGTAGTTAAAAATGAGAAAATCATTTTTATTTTTATTTTTTGTTTTTACAACTTTAAAAGCTGATTATCTTTATATTGGCTATTATATGGATGCTACTGATTATTCTGATCTTACTTTTTTTGATAAAGATTATAGAAGTAGATGCTATCCTGATGGAAATAAATTAAAAATAGGTAAAGATATATATATATATTCTCAAAAAACTTCTTATCCGCATTTAGGTTCTGGTAAGACTTATATCCCCCAATTTGAGCCAAATTGTCTGAATGATTATGCTGTTCGTAAGTGCTCTTGGGACCATACCCCTTACACGCCAAATATTGCGGGATTTTGGGAAGGTAATTATATGTATTGTTTAAAAAAAGAAGGATATTCATATTCAAAGTCTCAAAAAATTTGGGTAAAGAATTCTGATGCTGATGGTGCTACTGTTATTTGTCCTCCTGATAAGTTTAATATTAATGATAAATGTGTAGAAGTTTGTCCAGCTGATAGTGTGTATTTTACCTGGAAAGATGGTAATAATTATTGTGTGGAAAAAGATGATTTTTCTACTCTTTCTAAAATATTTAATGTAAATTTAGATAATTGTAAGTATGATGATAAATATTATACAATTAATAAAGCTTCTTCAATAAAGTTAGTTTGTGATAATGAATATGTTTTTCTTCCTTATGCTGATAATGATGTAAGTATTAATAGTAATGATTCTAATCTTACAGAGCCTACGACTATTAAATGTGACGGTAGTGAAGATGCTGTTATAGATGAAAATGGTAATATAACTTGTGTTCCTGTAGAAAATAATACTACTCAATCTTCTGATAGTGATAATTTTGATACTTCTAATGAAAATTCTGATAATTCTGATTCTAGTTCTACTGATACTGATTCTAAAAACGATTCAAATTCTTCTTCTGATTCTAATTCTACTGTAAAAAAGGAATGTCCTGACCCTTGTAAATTGAAAAATTCTGTTGGTACTGAAATAAGAGTTCAAGGTAGTTGTTATATTATTACTAAACCTCATTATGATGGTTGTGTTTTAATGTATCATAATGATGATGGAAGATGTGTTCCTGGTTGTAATAATGCTGATGTTGGTGGTGATGTTAATGCTACTATTGATGTTTCTTCTATTACTACGCGTTTAGATTCTTTAAATCAAAAGGTCAATGATTTTATGAATCTAGAACCTGATGGTACTTATAATCCTGAAGCAACTTTAACTGATGATGAATCTGCTATTTATAGTCAATTTTCTACTTTTTATAATAATGCTAAATCTACTGTTAGTTCTACTATTGATTCTTTAAATAAACTTGTAGAAATTGCTAAAAATAAAGATAGTTATAAAGTTACTTTATTTAATAATGAAATAACTTCTTGCCCTTTAACCGCAAAAATTTATGGTAGTAAACAAACTATAGACATTTGCTCTTTTATTTCACCTTTTAGACCTATTTTACAAACTTTTTTTACTATTCTTTTTAATTTTTCTGTTTTGTTAGGATTTTTTAAAGTAGTAATCTTTAGAAAGGTATGATATGACTTGGTTGATAAATGCTGTAGCTTGGATTGTTGATTTTCTTTTAAGTCGAAAGGCAAGATTTTTAGCTTTGTTACCTATTAAGGCTTCAGTTACTGCTATTTTTATTTTAGTAGCGGGTCTTTATGTTTCTTCTATTTTGTTATTTGTTTATTTTCTTGTTTCGGTTTTTAATGCTGTTTTTGCTCTTATAAAAGATTTAAACACAATTCATCCTGCTGATGGTGAAGTTTATGGAATTACTATTTCTTCTGTATGGAATGCTTTTTTAGGTTTTATGAATGCTTCAGGACTTGCGGATGCTATTATGTCTGCTTCTGCTTTATTAGTTAGTTTACTTTCAGGTTATTTTGCTTTTGCTATTACTAAAGTTGTTGCTGAAAAACTGCTTATTTTCTTAAATAGTATTTCAGATATGATAAGGATGTATGATTCATGATTTATTTAATTACAGGTGTACCAGGAAGTGGAAAGACTTATTTTGCCGTTTATAAAATTTATCAAGAACTTACATCTAAAAATCCTAAATATAAAAAAATTTATACAAATATTAATCTAAATTTTAAAAAATGTGATTCAGTAAAGAAAGATTTTGTAAAACCTTTAAATTTAGATGATTTATTAAAACGAATTCAAAAAGATTATGAGCTTAGTGAGCTATTTAAAAATAATCAATTATACGATGAGAAAACTGGTGAGCTAGTTACTGATTATGACTCTTATGTAAGAGGTAAACTTAAACTTTTTGAACCTTATGAACACTCATTAATTATTTTAGATGAATGTCATTTATATTTTACTGAAAAAGTTGATCCTAAAATGCTGAGATTTTTATCTTATCATCGACATTTTGATATTGATTTATATCTTATTACACAAAATAAATCTTTAATTAATAGAAAGTATCTAGCTTTTGTAGAAAATATGTATATAGGTGTTAATCCTTCAAAAAGATTGTTTTCAAAAGTATTTGTTTATCAACTTTATGCTTCTTGGAAAGAGTATAAAAATAATTTAGTTGGAAAAGAAAAATTAAAGTTCGATAAAAAAATTGCCTCCTGTTATAATTCAGGGTCTAATAAGATTCCTAAGTCTTTTGCTTCAAGAGTTTTGTTACCCGTTTTCCTGGGTATCGTTCTAATTTATTTTGCTTACAATGGTGTAAAAAATTACATATCTTGTGGTTCTTTTAATTGTCCTGATAAAAAAGTTATTAATAAACCTGTTAAAGAAAATGTAATAAGTAATCATTTTAATCAAGAAGTCAAGAATAAAAAAAATGATGTAGTTTTAAATTCTGATGTATTAGAAGATTATAAATATTATTATCAAATTGTTTGTTTTAAAGATAAATGTATTGTAAATAATGATTTTTCTATTTCTCGTTATTTTATTGAGATACTTCCTGAAATTTCAAATACTAAGATTTACTATATTAAGAATTCTTTATCTAATAAGACTTATTATTTAGCTACAAATGTTGATTTAAATAAATTTAATGGGGGCTACAATGAAAAAGATACTAACGATACTTCTGTTTTTAAGTTTTAGTTTTTCTTATGATTTAAAAAAGGCTGATTTCTCTACTTTTTGTAATTATGTTTCTTTTCATATTGGCAAAAATATTGTTATTTCTGAAGAGGTTAAAACTAATTTTAGTGTTTTTATGCCTAACGATGATATGAAGCCGAGTGAAATAAGAAGAGCTTTTTTTACTATTTTAAAATCTAAAAATCTTAATTATAAGATAATAGATAATACTATTTTAGTATATAAAAAAACTCAACTTAAATTACCTACTTATGTAATTAGATTTAATTATATTCCTAGTAGCGTTATTTCTACTTATATAAAAAATTTTTACCCCGGTGTCAAATTTCAGATTTTTCAAAATAAACTTTTAATAACTTGTAATTATTCTCAATATCATGATATTAAATTATCTATTTCAAAACTTCAAAATTCTTATAAGAAAGCTCAAGTTAATTTTCTTATAACAGTTATAAATAATAAAAAAGCGAAAGAACTTGGAAGTAATCTCTCAGTAAAATCTCCTTTTCATAATAGTGTTTTTTTTGATTTAGTTACTGATACTGCTACTATTTCAAGTTCATTACCTTATGATTTTTCTACTTTTATAAGATTTTTAAATCAAAAGGGTGTTGCCGAGACAATAAGTAAGCCTACAATTAATTTAATAGATTCTCATGACTATTCTTTGGAGAGTGTTCATAATATTCCTTATACTGAAAAAACTGTTACTGTTGATAAAGATGGTAATCCAGTAACTCAAACTGATATTAAATATAAGGATATTGGACTTAAAATATATATAAAAAATGTATATATAACTGAAAAAAATATTGATTTTGATATGGATATTTATATTCAAAATATTGTTAGCATGGTTAATAATAATCCTATAACTGATACTAAACATTTTAATACACATATACAACTTACTAAGGATAATCCAAATTATATTATTGCTGGACTTCGTTCTGTTACTAAACTTTCAGATAAAACTAAAATTCCAGTTCTTGGTGATATTCCAGTTATTGGTCTTTTATTTCAATCAAAAAAAGAATCTGTAGAGGATTTATCTTTTAGTTTTTATATTTCTACAAGTTTTTTTAAAAACGCAATGCCGAAACCCGAGGAGCGCCCGTGAGGACGCACCGCAGGGGGTCGGCATTGCCTCTTGACCATTTATTAAGTAAATGTGTCATTTTTTTTAGGGGGCAAAAATGAATGTTATGGAGATTTTAGATTCTATTGGAAGATATAAATATGATTATGGTCTTACTTTAGAAGATATAAAGTTTGCTGCTGAAAAGATTGAAAGAGCTAAATTTTTTTTAGATAATCGTTTTATAACTCTTCCTGATGGAAAAGATGCTGTTTTATCTCAGATAGTTTCAAATTGGTATATTAATCCGCATCGTTATATTAGTGAAATAAAGCATAGAATTTATTCTCAATACAATTACGCAAAAGACCATAATTTAGTTCCTATTTTTATTACTTTAACATTACCAAGTCAGTATCATAAGTATAAGTATATTGAAGTTAATGGAAAAAAAGTAAAAGTAAAAAATAAAAATTTTAATCCTGATTACGAAAATTTAACACCAAGAGATTTAGTTCAAATTTTGAGTAAATATTTTGATAAAGTTAGATATATGAGAGCTTTTAGAAATATTCCTAAGGAAAAAAGGTTATATTTTAAAATAATTGAGCCTCATAAGACTGGGACTCCACATTTACATGCTATGTTATATATTCCTCCTGAATATGTTTGTAAATTTTGGAGAAATTTTATTTTTTTATGTAAAGAAAAATTAAAGATACAATATGATATTCAAGCTAATATTTTAAATCCTGTTAATTATTTAATCAAATATATTTTAAAAAATATTGATGATTATCGTTATGAAAATACAAAAGTTTTTAAATATTCTCCTTTAGCTCTTTGGTATATAAGATGGGGTATTCGTAGATTTTCTATGTCAAGGAATTTTATTAGGATTGATGTTTACAGGAAATTAAATGGTCGTTATACTTTATTAGAACTTACTAATATGATTAAAAATCGTGTAATAGATTATATGTATGAACCTGAAACTCGACAATTAACTGACATTATTTATAATGATGATTTGATAGGGGCTGTTCCTATTTGGACAAAAAGAGAGCAAATATTTTATAAATCTGATTTTTATGTTGAAAAACCTAAATTAAAAGAAAAAATGATACCTATTTATGATGAAGAAAATAATATTATTGCTTATACCGATGGTAAATTATATTTTAAAGTAGATAAAAATAAAAAATCTATTATAAAAATGACTAAATTTGAAAGATATAAATATGAGCAAGATATTTTAAAAGAATTTAATAATCCATTTTTAGATGAAGAAGATTTGGATTTTCTTATTGATAAATTAAGTGTTTTTGATAAATATGTTGATGAAGATTATAATTTGCGAGAAAGTCCTGAATTTTGGTTGCGGGGGTGGGATTTGAACCCACGACCTCCGGGTTATGAGCCCGGCGAGCTACCAGGCTGCTCTACCCCGCGTCATTCAAATGGCTGGGCTGGGAGGATTCGAACCTCCGAATGACGGA
>JAMOTL010000030.1 GCA_027062285.1 Nautiliaceae bacterium | reverse complement strand
CAAATCGCAGGGGAACTTTGTATTTATACGAATACTAATATTACTATTTTAAAATTAGAGGAGGATAAATAATATGGCGGAAATGACTCCAAAAGAAATTGTAAAATATCTTGACGAATATGTCGTAGGACAAAAAGATGCTAAAAAAACAATCGCTATAGCTCTTAGAAACAGATATAGAAGAATGAAACTTCCAAAAGAATGGCAAGATGATATTCTGCCTAAAAATATTATGATGATAGGGCCTACTGGTGTTGGAAAAACCGAGATTGCCAGAAGAATGGCAAAAATGATGAAAGTTCCGTTTGTAAAAGTAGAAGCTAGTAAATATACGGAAGTCGGATTTGTCGGACGTGATGTAGAGAGTATGATTAGGGATTTGGTAAATAATTCTATGAATTTAGTCAGAGCCGAAATGGAAGAAAAGTCAAAAGAGCAGATAGAAGAAGATATAATTAATGAAATCACTAAAAAACTCATTCCTCCTCTTCCGAAAAATGCTCCTGAAGAAAAACAAAAAGAATATGAGCATACTTTCAATAAAATGAAAGAAAAAGTAAAAAAAGGTGAAGTAGATCATCTTAAAATAACCGTGGAAGTTGATGAAGATATGGGAATGGATGATAACTTACCTCCTGAAATGGTGAAAGCTCAGGAAAGTATTGTAAAAATCATAGGGATTTTCAATAAAAATAAAGAAAAAAAAGAAGTAACCGTTAAAGAAGCAAAAGAACTTTTAAGAAGACAGGCGGCTGAGAAGTTTATTAATAAAGAAGAACTGAAAAAAGAGGCGATAAAAAGAGCTGAAAACGGTATTATTTTTATAGATGAAATCGATAAAATCGCAGCAACCGGCAATACTCGTCAGGACCCTAGTAAAGAGGGAGTTCAACGGGACTTGTTACCTATTGTAGAAGGTTCTACCGTAAATACAAAATACGGCTACGTAAATACTGATCATATTTTGTTTATCGCCGCGGGTGCTTTTCATGTAAGTAAGCCGAGTGATTTAATCCCTGAACTTCAAGGTAGGTTTCCTTTAAGAGTTGAGCTTCAAAGTCTTGATGAAGAAGCGTTGTATCAAATTTTAACCAGACCTAAACATTCTTTAATCAAACAATATCAAAAACTTCTTGAGGTTGAGGGAGTTGATTTGAAATTTGATGAAGAGGCTTTAAGGGAAATAGCAAGATATGCTTATTTAGCAAATGAAAAAACAGAAGATATAGGCGCAAGACGTCTGCATACCGTAGTGGAAAAGGTTCTTGAGGATATTAATTTCAATGCCGACGAGTATAAAGGACAGGAATTTATAGTTACGAAAGAATATGTAAAAGACAGACTCGAAGATATTGTTGATAATGAAGAAATAGCTAAATACATTTTATAAGGAAAAAAATGCCAAAAAGCGGATTTGTAGGAATTTTAGGAAAACCGAATGCCGGGAAATCCACTCTTCTTAATTGGCTTTTGGGAGAAAAAATCGCTCTTGTTTCTCCAAAAGCCAACGCAAGCAGAAAAAGAGTAAATGCGATAGTGATGCATGGTGATGATCAGATTATCCTTTTAGATACTCCGGGACTCCATGAAAAAGAAAAACTGTTAAACAAATTTATGTTAAAAGAAGCGTTAAAAGCATTGGGAGACAGTGATTTAGTTCTTTTTTTGGCGGATGTAAGAGATGATTTGGACGGTTATAAGTGGTTTTTGGAATTAAATAAAAAAAATATACCTCATATTGTTGTATTAACAAAAACTGACCTTGTGAGTGATGAGGAAGTTCAAAAGAAAATAGAAGAGTATAAATCGTTGGGAAAAGCTCTTGCCGTTATACCTATCAGTGCCGTTGAAGGTAAAGGAAAAGAAGAATTGTTAAATGAAATTGTAAAACATTTGCCGGAGCATCCTTATTATTACGATCCGGAAATTATTTCGACCGAGCATATCAGGGATATTTATAAAGAGCTTATAAGAGAAGCGCTTTTTGAAAAACTTGGGGATGAACTTCCTTATGAAACGGATATTTTAATAGATAAAATTGAAGAGTTTGACAATCTTGATAAAATTTATGCTACAATTATCGTAGAGAGACCGAGCCAAAAGGGTATGATCATTGGTAAAAAAGGTCGCAAAATAAAAGAAATAGGCATGTATGCCAGGAAGCTTTTAGAACAATTCAGCGGGAAAAAGATTTATCTCGAGCTTTATGTGAAAGTTGTTCCGGGTTGGAGCAAAAACAAAAAAATGCTCGAAGAATTAGGATATGAGGTTGATTAATGAAAAAGGGAATAAAAAAAGAGAAAATCCAGGAACTTTTAAATTCTATTAAATCTGAATTTAGATATATAAAAAAATATAATTATGATATAGACGAAGTAGTAGGTGTCAAAGGTAAAGATAGATATATTCTTTATACGAAGAAAAAACTTATTAGGATTTACAGAGGGTCTTTAAAATCAACTCCTCTTTTATGTTCTTATATTCCTATAGATAAAGCGATATTTTATAGTTTCGAAATAGAAAAATCAGTTTTGGAAAAGGTTGATTTAAAAAGTTATATCGAAACTAAAGTTTATGAAGAAGCAGGTGTTGAAGAGACGCAGGAATACGAAATTAAGTATAAAGTCGTTGAAAAATTAAAAGATGACAAGCATGCCGTCGTTGAAACGGTTATCGTGTCTGTAGAAGATTTAACGAAAGAATTCAAGTATATTTTAAAAGAAGCGGGATATATCGATTATATTAGTTTTCCGGCTTTTTCTTATAGAGCTTTGTATGAAGAAGGTATCTTAAAAAAAGGAAACGATTTATTTGTAGTGTTTTTATATGATAAAATCTTTTTAACTTTTTATTCCGAAGGTGAACTTGTATATATGAATACTTTGGCTGAAGGATTAAATAAAATTTATCAGTCACTTTCGGAATTAAAAATTAAAGGTTTCGACTACGAGCTCTTTAAAAAGCTTTTATTAAAAAAAGGTCTTTCTATAGGAAAATATTCATCCAATGAATTGTTGGTTTTAGAAATAATAAAGAAAAATTTTTCGAATATTGCGAATATTATTATAGATGAAATAAATAAATTTAAACAAAAATACAATATAGAGGATTTAGATAGAATATTTGTTACTTCTGAATACGGAGATATAGAAGAAGCTGACGAATATCTTCAAAACGTATTGGGATTAGAAGTAAAAAATTTTGAATTTTATGAAAAATATAATCTTGACAGACTTCCGGTTGATCCTTTCTTATTTCTTGCTATGCTTGAAACTCATTATGCCTATAAATATAACGATCAAAGATATAATTTTTCTAAATTTTTAAGAAAACCGACTTTCTTTTACAGACCGAGCGGGATATTAATTTTAACTGCGATTATTTCCGTATTAATTTTGGGAGCTTATCCTTTATATCTTTATTTAATCGGATTAAATTTCGAAATGAAAAATAAAGAACTTTCAAAAGAAATTGATAAATTAAATTCTAAAAAAATTCAATTACAAAAACAGATGTTTGCGTTACAGTCAAAAGATAAACAACTTACTAAAGAGATAGAAGAAAATCAAAAAGAAGTAAGAAGAATTCAAAAATTCATAGAAGAAGTATATAAATTTAAATTTTCATATCTTCCTAAATCTCAAGAAATAGTCGATATTACTTATCTCATGAATAAAAATAAAGTTTATGCCAAAATTATTGAATATAAAAAAGGTTTATATACTATTAAATTATTTTCTTATCATGAATCTGATATTCCGAATCTTATAAAAGATTTAGCGGATAACGGTTTTTCAGTTGATTTTGACGAAATTGTTTATAAAGAAGGGAAATATAATTCTGAGATTAGGATAAAAGAATGAAAAGTTTTGATAGATTAGATAGTTATTTTTATGAAAAAAATAAAAAAGATTTTATATATTTAATTATTCTTACCGTATTTTTAATCGGATTTATTATTTATTATTTTTTATACCCTGTAGTAGTTAATTATAAAATAAAAGAGGAAAAAAGATATTCGAATCTTACAAATCAATATCATATGTTAAATACTTCCATAAGAGTATTACAGACAAGAATTTCGGTTTTAAATAAACAAATTAAGCAAAAACAGAGTAAAGTTGCCACTCTGAAAAAACAGAAAATGTTTTATACCGAGTTGGCAAATTTATTGGATTTTGCCGAATTTGATCAGTATAAATGGGCGAATCTTGTAAGAGAGACTGTAAGAGATGCTAAAAATAAAGGAATGGAAGTAAAAAAAGTAGAAAATGAAATTTTTGACGTTAATACTACAAAAAAAACAAAAATGCCTGAAATTGTAAAAAGAATGGATATCGGAATAGAATTGGTGGGTAAATATAAAAATTTTATTTATTATTTATACAATTATGAAAACAGAAAAGAATTAATAAGGGTAAAAGAGATGAAAATTACGTCACCTTCGACTTTTTACATTAAATTTTCCGTATATGGATATGACAGATGAAAAAAATAATATTAATTATGGGATTTTTTCTATTTTTACTTGCTCAAGACGATAAATATCTTACATTTGTAAATAAACTGGTTAATTATAATTTCGAATTAAGAAATGTTGAAGACAGAACGGCACCTTTTGAAATAAAAATTATAAATAAATCAAAAGGACAAAATATTCAAAAACTGTTAGTAAAAAAAGTTAAAATTGATTTACTTTCGATATTTAATAATCAGGCATATGTAAAAGTGGATGAATATTTAGGTGATCAGCTTATAAAAACACAAAAAAAATGGATAAAGGTCGGTGATAAAATTTATAATTGTAAATTAGCTAAAATTACGATAGACAAAGCGGTTTTTAAATGCGGTAAAAAAGCACTGATAAAATCTCTTAATAAAAAAATACCAGGGTTCAAGGAAATAAAATGAAAAAATTGTTAATCGTTTTAATGTTGTTAATTGTAAGTTACGGGGCGGATTGTAGCAATAAACTTTTTTCTTATGCCAACAGCTTTAATAAAAATGAACGTTTGAGCATAAAAGAGTTTTTATATTTACTCGGAACACAAAAGTGTAATGTCAACGTCATTATAAAAGATAAAAAAGCCAAAAAACTTTTAGAAGAAAAAATGCCGTTTGTGAGAATTAAAGATTATACATTTACTCAAATTCTGGATTTGATTTTGAAAAAAAGAGGTCTTTTTTATACGTTGCGTAACGGTGAACTTGAGATAAGTTATTATAAAACAAAAAGTTATAAATTAGATTTTATTTCCAGCAGTAGAAAAGGCGAAGCGGTATTGGATGCTACTGATAATAAAGTTACCAATAATTATGATTTTACCTTTTGGGATAAAATTGAAGATCAATTAAAAAAACTTCTTGAAAACAATAAAGACGAAGATCAAAAAGACACACTTGAACCTATCGTAAATAAAGATACTGGAGTAATAGTAGTTACAGGGAATATGAAACAGTTAAAAGCTGTTGATGATTTTATGAAAAACCTTATGGATTCTTTGACTAAAGAAGTGTTAATAGATGTAAAAATATACAGTGTGGAATTGTCAAAATCTCATAAAACCGGAATCGATTGGTCTCAACTTTCTTTATCATTACCAAATAGTTCGGTCCCGTTAAGAGCTGAAAACATCGTCGGTTCAAATTCAATATTTAAAGCATCTCAGTTTAATGTGGGCGCATTATTAAACTTTTTAGCCCAAAACGGAAATGTTAATTCTATTTCAAACCCTAAAATTATGACTTTAAACAATCAAAAAGCGATTATAAGTGTTGGTGATACTATTTATTATAAATACGCATCAAAAGTTGTAACGGATCAAAACGGAAATCCAAATACGGAATATACCATAGATTCAAAATTTGTAGGTGTTATTTTGGATATTACTCCGCAGATAAGCGAAAGAGGTGAGATTATTTTAAGTATCGCTCCGAGAATAAGTTCATTTAGAGATATGACTCAGCTAAGTACTCAAACCGTAAGAGATATGCCGCCTGATACAAGAGATAATACTATGCTAAGTGTTGTTAAGGTAAAAGATAATGACACTATTGTTTTAGGTGGTCTTATAAGTGATGATAAAAGCTTAAAAGTAAACGGTGTTCCTATTTTAAAAGAAATTCCGTTAATTAAATATCTTTTCTCTTCAAAAGAAAAAATTACCACGAAAAAAGAACTTGTGTTTGTGATTACTCCTCATATAATTGATTTAAAAAAGAAAAAAACTTTAAGGGATTTAGGGTTTGGTGAGCTTCGCTGAGGCAAGAGAACTTTTTAGGGATGTAGTGGATTTAAAGCACTACATCCCTTTGAGTACTTCTGAAAAAACAAAAAACGATTTGCTTTTAGCTATTAATCAAAAAGAAAAAATGATACTCCTAACAGGAGAAGCGGGAAGCGGTAAAAGTCTTTTATTAAGAAATGTTTATGAAGAACTAAAAACAAATAAAAAAGTATTTTTTGTTTCAAATCCTTATTTAGAAATAAACTCCATACTTTCGCTTTTAAAATCGCTTGATATTAACACCCATCAAATACTTCTTTTAGATGAAGCACAGCTTTTAACGAGTGAAATATGGGAAAATTTAAGAATTTATGCTGACAGAGGGAATGTTACTATAGTTTTTGCTACCCATGATACGGATATTAAAAAACTACTTGAAAAAAAACATTTCAGTACTAGAATTAACTATATTATACCTGTTAAAAAAGTAACTCTGCCTGAGATGGAAAATTTTATATATTCAAAACTTCTTAAAAATAATTTGAATGAAATTGCAGATATGTTTTCCAAAAAAAATTTTAAAAAAATATATAAATTTACAAAAGGCTCCTTAAGGGCAACCAATCAGTTAATGTTTAAACTGTTTGATGTTATGGATTATTTTTATAAAAAAGATCCCTCAAGATTCGCTAATAATAAAATAGACAATAAATATATCGAAATAGCAATTATGGATTTGAAGGCTAAATAGTGCATAGATACGAAGAGCTTGAAAAAGAATATTATAAAAAGCAAAAATTAAAAATTTTTTTTAGTTTAATAATTGTTGTTGTGCTAATAATCGGAGGATATTATTTTTATAAAAAGATATCCGTTAAAAAATTACCGTCGTTTGTAAATAAAAATAAAAAAGAAATTAAAACTTATGAAAAAAATGAAACGAAAGAAAAGCCAAAACTTAAGGAAAAAATTAAAAAAACCGAAGTAAAAAAAATTAAAAAAGAATCTCAAAAAAATGACAAATTAATATTTGTAATACCTAATATAGATGAGAATGAAATAAAAGAGGAAAAATTTGAAAAAAAAGAAGTAAAAGAAGAGAAAAAAATAAAAAAAACAAAAAAAGAGATAAAAAATAAACCGAAATCTCCGCCTCCGGTTAAACCGAATCCTCAATTAATCATCAAAGAAAAACCTGTGTCTCTAACAGAACTTAAACAAAAGTTTTCTCAAAAACCTTCATATGATCTTGCGATGATGATAGCAAGAACTTATTATAATCAAAAAAAATATAAACAAGCACAAATATGGGTGATAAAAGCTAATAATTTATCCCCTCAAAAAGTGGAGAGTTGGTTGCTTTTTGCCGATATACTTCTTAAAGAGAATAAAAAACAAAAAGCCAAAGAGATATTGGGTATTTACTTGGATCAATATGGTGAAAATCCTGATATCAAAGCTAAAATAAGGAGTATTGATGAATGAAAAAATTTTACAGAAAATAAAATCACTTCCACCTTTGCCAAAAACAGTTATGGAAGTTCAAAGAATTACAAATGATCCAAATTCGGCTCTTAAAGATTTGGTTCCTATTATTGAAGCGGATCCGATGCTAACGGCAAATTTACTTAAAGCTGCAAATTCTCCTCTTTATGGATTTACAAAAGAGATTAAAACGGTTAATATGGCCGTTAGTAAATTTGGTATGACGACTATAAAAGGTTTCGTAATATCTTTTGCTGTTAGAAACAGTCTGAAATTTGATTTAAGCGCATACGGAATAGATGAAAACCGTTTTCATGAAGTCAGTACTAAAAGAAATGCTCTTGCGTTTAACTGGTATAGATCTAAAGGCGGTGAAAAACTTGATATAATTACAACCGATGCTTTTTTAATTGATTTAGGGGCGGTGATCATATCCCTTGTATTAAATTCGGAAGGTGTAGCTGAAGAGTTTAGAAAAAGACTTACCAAAGAAAACAGAGAAAATTTAGAAAAAGAATTTGTAGGGGCTACTACTACTGAAATTACTGCGGAATTATTTAAACACTGGCATTTTGGAGAAGAATTGATCGAACCTATAAAATTTATAAACTCTCCTCATGAAGCACCTACATATAAAGAAGAAGCGGCGGCGTTGGACGTAATCAAAACTATATACGATTTATTAAAATTCGAAGAAGAAGATATAAAAAAAGGTTTTGAAAAAGCTGAAAAATACGGCTTGAATACTGAAGAATTAAATAAAGCATTAGAAAAATTAAATCAAGGATAAATATGAAAGAATTTGCTTTTCAATTAGCAAAAGGAATAAACAGAAAAGACATTCCAAGAGATAAAAGAGACGTAATAAACGACTTAATAGCTCTGGGAATTGTAACCGATGGAAAAATTATTAAACTAAAGCCTGATTATAGAGTAGGTAAAATTGACGTTACAAAAAAAGGGTTTGGTTTTTTAATACCAATCGGAGTAAAAGAAAAAGACTATTTAATAGAGGCGCATCACTTAAACGGTGCCAGCAAAGGTGATTTGGTTATTGCTAAAAAACTTGGAAATAAAAAAGGCAGACCAAAAGCGAAAGTTGTCTATATTTTAGAAAAAGCGTTTGCGTATAGTGTCGTATATTTGACATATGAATTTAAAAAGGGTAAAAAAGTACCGGTTCTTAAAAACGTAAAAACAGATCAGCCGGTATTTGTGAATGAGAAGAAAAAAACACTTAAAAAGCTTCCTGAAGGTGCGGTATTTAAAGTAAATAACTATACCGCTAAAATTGAAGAAGTACTCGGGGTGTTACAAGATCCGTGGGTTGATGAAAAAATTTCATTGGCTTTATATAATAAAAAAGAAGAGTTTAGTAAAAAAGCAATAAAAGAAGCAAAAGCTTTTGGTGATTATGTAGATAAATCTATGTATCCTGACAGAGTTGATTTAACGCATCTTCCGTTTTGTACTATTGACCCGCCTACGGCAAAAGACCACGATGATGCTATATATTACGATAAAGAAAAAAACGAAATATACGTGGCTATTGCTGATGTAAGTGAATATGTTTATTTAAACGGTAATATTGACAAAGAAGCAAGAGAGAGAGGATTTAGTATTTATTTCCCTCATAAATCGGTTCCAATGTTGCCAAGAGAACTTAGTGAAAATATTTGTTCTTTGAAAGAGCATGAAGATAGGCTTGCTTTTATTTTTAAAATAACTTTAGATAATAATAATGAAGTAATTAAAGAAGAACTTTTTGAAGGTATTATAAATTCTCATAGAAAATATTCATATGACAGGGTTGACGAATTTTTAGAAGGTAAATTTGAAAATATTGATGAAACTGATAAAGAGATACTTGAATGGCTTATGCCTTTATGGGAAAACATTCAGCATATAAGAACCGAAAGACTTAAAAAAGGTCTTGAATTTGAGAGTGATGAAATTAGAATGAGTCTTGATGAAAATGGAATGATACAAGAAGTAAGAATTGAAAAAGAGACACCGTCTCATAAACTTATAGAAGACTGTATGCTCTTGGCTAATAAGGCAGCTGCTAAAATGATAGATTTCGGTATTTTTAGAGTTCACGAAAAACCGTCTGAAAATTCTCTTGATGAACTTTATGCCGAGCTTGGGGCACTTGGGATTGATGTAGATGTTGATGAGAAAGATTTTGTAAAAGTTGTTGAAAAGATTCAAGCCCAGGCAAGAGAGATGGGTATTAAAAAATTCGTAGATAAACTTATTATCCGCTCTCAACAGCAAGCAAGATACGACGCGGCATGTACGCCTCATTTTGCTTTAGGGTTTGATAGATATACTCATTTTACCTCACCCATAAGAAGATATTCGGATCTTACTCTTCATAGACTTCTAAAAGCGACTATAAAAGAACAAAAAAAGATAGTGGATTATATTTTAAGAAACGTTGAAGCTCTTGTGGTGAAACTAAGCGAACTTGAAAGAGAAGCGATGAAAGTCGAATGGGACTTCTATGACAGAAAATACGCAAGATTTGCGGCACTTCATATCGGTGATAAATATAAAGGTGTAATTGAGGATAAAGAAATTCCGCCTATCGCCAAAATTCTTGAAGATAAGCTTCTTGGAGCGAGGGTATTTCTTAAAAATACTGAGCAGTTTAATCTTTTTGAAAAAGTTGACGTGGAAATTCTCAGCGCTAATATAGCAACAGCTAAAATTAAAGGTAAAGCATATAAAATAGAGGAATAATTTCCTCTTAGTATGCGTAATTTATACCAAATGAGAATAAATAAGCGCCGCCTTGGCTAAACTCACCTGAAATATAATTTTTTGATATTTTATCGTAGATTTTAGCATTTCTTTTTTTAGGTTTAGTATATAAAGCCGATAATCCGAAAGTCAATCTGTCATCGTACTTATATTTTATTCCTCCGGAAACAATATGTTTGTCGTTTTCAGGTAAACTGAAATCGATTGTAGAATCAGGTACTGGAGTTTTATCATAGGCATAAGCAACCATAGCGGTAAGTTTTTGAGTACATTCATGTGTTACACCTATTCTATAAGCATTTACATCTTTCCATTTTTTAGGGACAGGATTTCCAAAAAGGGCATTTACGTAAACATCTTTAAAATCAAAATCAAGTTTTTTATATTTTGACCAGTAAGTTCTGTCAAAAACAAACTCTACAGTCGTTTTTCCAAATATTTTAGCGATTGCCAGATTTAGTGTAGCCGGTAACGGAACGCTTACTTTTCCTGGAGTGTTGAATGCTATTACTTTTCCTCCGTCAGAAACATTTTTTGTAATCAAATATTTATTGTAAAATCCGCTGGCATCACCTGATAGTGTTAATTTAACTTTTGAACGGTAAGTAGCGGCAATTTTCAAATCTCTTTCGTCATTTTGATAAGAGAGTGCCACATTCCATCCTCTATCTATGCTGTCTCCGTTTAAGTATTCGGAATATAGAGGTGTATATGTTCCGTCTCCGTTATTTTTCAATCCTAAAATATTTGCTGTCGCTTCTGATTTTACAAATCTTATTCCGAATGCCACAGAAAAATTATTATTAATTTTTTTGGCGATTACGGGATTAAATTCAATAGTTTTTAGTGTAAATTCTTTAGCACCGGCTTCCGGAATTGTATCATCCCATCTTTTAGAAAGACCACCCGGATATGTGATAGAAAACCCTAATCTCCATCCGTTAATGTCATGCGAAGCAAAATGAAATTGCGGTACTACAAAATCTTCTTTTCTGGAGTAATACACTTCTCCGTTGTCATTTTTAAATTTAAACTTATTCAGATGTATGAAAGTAGAAGTGAGTTCGAAAAAATCTTTTTTTTCATTATTAAATGCCATATTCGCAGGGTTGTAATAAGCACTGTCCGCACCATGAGCGTTTGCTACGTTTGCCGCGCTAAGAGCCATTCCGCTTAACGATTGTTCCGGGATTTTAAATCCTCCGGCAAAAAGTATAGCGGCCGAAACTGATAAAAGTAATGTTTTTTTCATTAATCCTCCTTTTTTGTTTATAGTATAATTTTATAAAAAGTTTGCCATGTATAAAAAAGATTTTGATAAATTAAAACAAATTCCTAACACATTGTTGTTATATGGAAACAGTTTTTATTTACAGGAATACGAAAAAAAGCTTTTAGATAGATTTAAGGACTCTAATATTCTCAAAATGTATTATGATGAATTTGATTTTGAAAGGGCTAAAATTCATCTTAGTGAAAATTCACTTTTTGGAGATACGAACGTTTTAATAATAAAACACAATAAAATTCCTCCTAATTTGGATAAATTATTAAAATATGCAAAAAACAGCTATTTGTTTTTCTTTTATTACGGCAATAAAAAACCTGAAATTTTCGGTAAGAATTTTGTAAGGTTTTTCGAACCGAATTTAAGAGAAAAATTAGAATTTTTAGATGAGTTAAGTAAAGAATTTAACCTTACTATTACAAAAGAAGCAAAAATGTTTCTTGCTAAATCTTTAGAGCCTTCTTTTTTTAGAAAAGAGATGGAAAAATTATCGTTGTATTCCGATGAAATAACGTTAAATGATGTAAAAGAGCTGGTTTTTATATATAAAGAAGAATCGTTTGAAGAACTTTTCGTATCGATTTTAAAAGGAGAAGATTTTTTAGACAAATTAAATTCAATGCTTGAAGTTGTAGATTTTAAAAGAATAATTCCTGCAATGATAAGATATGTTAGGGATTTATATTCGTATAATCTTTATATCAAACAAACAGGACTTAACTCTCTTGAAGGTTTCTTGGGATATAAACTTCCTTTTAATATAGAAAAACAAAGAATTGAACTTGCTATAAAATTTAAAGAAAAGGATTATTACGAACTTTTAAAAAGTTTGCTTGATTTTGAACTTAAAATGAGAAACAGTGATAAAAATAAAGAAGCTCTTTTTTGGGAAGCGATTAGTTTTTTAAAATTATTTAACTCTTTTTAAAAATTTTTTTTATTCTTTGTGCTGCTTTTGTAAGCCCGAGTTTCATTCCCGAATATCTCATCATCTTAGCCATTTGTTTATATCTGTCTTTTTCATAGCAAGGATTCGGACAGTTTCTACATCTGGGTTTTGGATTGTTAGGGCATTCTTGAAGTTTTAAAACGGCATATCTTAAAAGTTCATGACACTCTTCACATAAAGTAGCTTCCATTTCAAAAGTTTTTTCTTTATAAGGAATTTTATAAAGTTTGGTGATTTGATCGGAATGTTTGTCATGACAGTAAATAGTAAAAAATTTATTAAGAGTCTGAATTTCACTTTCAAATTTTTCTATGGTCATTTTTTGCCTTTTATGAATTAAAGGAAGATAACTTATTATAAGTTTTTTTCAATTGTTTATCATTGATTTATATCAAGAAAAGTATCATAATTTTGTCTTATAGCTTCATAAAGAATAATACCTGTGCTTACTGCTAAATTAAGACTTCTTCCATTTCGTGTCATAGGAATGGTTATACAGTTATCTTTATATTGATTCAAAATATTTTCATCAATACCTTTCGTTTCGCTTCCGAAAATCAGGTAATCTCCGGGAAGATATTTTTTTTCAAAATAAGGAGTTTTTGTTTTTGTAGTGGCGAAAAAACACCTGTTTGTATTTACATTTTTTAAAAACTCATCAGTACTTTCCCATATTTTTAAATTAAGTTTATTCCAATAATCAAGTCCTGCGCGTTTTACGGCTTTTTCGCTGATATCAAATCCTAAAGGTTTTACAAGATGAAGAGTTGCTCCCGCATTTACGCAAAGTCTTCCGATATTCCCTGTATTAGGGGGTATCTGAGGATTGAATAAAACTATATTAAACACTTTTTTGCCTTTTAATTATATGGGTTAATATTTTTGCGACCGATTTTGCCCTTTGCTGAAAAATATGTTTTAATCTGTCTTTGATAATCTGTTGTTTTATCTCTTCTTTTGTTTTTGCTTTCAATTATTATTTCCTTATAAAATAATTGTTTTATTGGCATATACGAATATTCTGTCTTCAATGGCAAGTTTAATAGCGCGGCTAAGCACTATTTTTTCAATATCCCTTCCCTGGAGCCTCATCTCCTCCCAACTCATTTCATGGTCTACTCTTATTACGTCCTGTTCGATTATAGGTCCGTCATCTAGATTGTTGTTTACGAAATGCGCTGTTGCTCCTATGATTTTAACTCCCCTGTCATATGCTTGTTTATATGGATTAGCTCCTATAAATGCCGGAAGGAATGAATGATGGATGTTTATTATTTTATTTGGGAATTTTTCCACGAAATTAGGAGTTAATATTCTCATAAATTTAGCCAGGATTATAAAATCGGGATTTGTGGGTTGTATTATTTCAAGCATTTCGTTTTCGTGTTCCACGCGGCTTTTGCCTTCCGCCGGAATATAATAAAAAGGAATATCGAATTTCTCCACCAAATCTCTTAAATTTTCTCTATTAGCAATAACTCCGATAATCTCCACATCCAAATCCCCGCTGTATTGTTTTATTAGAATATCTCCGAGTGCGTGTGCTTCTTTTGTAGCCATTAAAAAGAGTCTTTTTTTGCGCTTTTTAAAAATTCTTACATTTGCACAAGGCACTTCTTTTAAAATTTGCTCTTTTAGTTTTTCTTTATCAACCTCCCCGGCAATTACGGCACGAAAGAAAAACTTATTATTTTCTTTATCGACGAATTCCTGCTGAGTTTCTATATTGAAGTCGTTTTCGTATAAAACTTTACTGATTTTATAAACAAGACCTTTTTTGTCATCGCAGTCTATAAGTAGGGTGTATTTCATTTTCAGGCCTTTTTAAGCAAAATTTTATCATAACTTCTTATCTCTTCAATTATGGATTGTCTTGGATTTTTAGGATCTATTTTTTTTGGACGGTATTTTTTATCCCAGAGATTGTGTTCTTTTATCCACTTTTCACAGCAGTTGAGGTTTAGAATAGAGAAAGTTTTTAGGGGGTATTTTAACGCAAGGGCGAAGAGGAATCTGTTTGTTACTATTTTAGGGCATTTTTTTATTTTTATTTCACGTTTAAGTTTGTTAGGCAGATTTAGGGCTGAGATGACTTTTTCGTGATTTAGGTGTTTATGGTAGATTAGGTGGTATAGAAAAAAACTTTCAATTGGGTTGTGTTTATAAAGTTTTGCTAAATGAAAAAACTCTTTTTTACTAAATTCTAAATTTAAAAGCTTTTTGGCAATTTTTAGGGTTATAAAATAGTAAAATCCATAATATAGATATTTTGATTTAAACATTTTTTCAAATTCCATATAAATCCTCTCACGGCTTAAGTCGCTTAAATCTATGTTTTGACAAAGTTTTACTGTTTCGCAGGCTACTTTGAATTTAAGTCTGCTTGCAAACTGCATTGCCCTAAATACCCTTAACGAATCTTCAACAAAAGTTTTATCATCTATATGGCGGATTATTTTGTTTTTTATATCCTCAATTCCGCCCCAAAAATCAAGTATCTCTCCTGTAAAGAGATTTTTCATTAAAGCATTCATTGTAAAATCGCGTCTGCGAGAGGCTGTTTTTTCATCTTGAGTGAGTTTTACCTCAAACCCTCTGTGTCCTTTAGCTATTTTACTCTCTATGCGGGGTAATGCTATATCGAAATTTTTCCATTTATATACAAAAAAACTTTTTCCAACTCCCTTAGCACCGAGTTTCTTCATAAGAATGTCAAATTTATTCGGATCAATATCATAAACTTCCAAATCATATTCATGAGGTGTGATACCGAGTATTTCATCTCTGACACAGCCTCCTACTAAATATACTCTTTTTGTATGAGGAGCGAAAAATTTTTTCAGATATTCTAAATCATTTTGAGAGTTTTTCATCAATTTTTGCCAGTAAATATTCTAAAAAATTTAATGTAACGTCAAGTTTTACGTCCAGATTTTGGGTATTTGGAGATTGAAGTCCGTCAAATAAAACTAAAAGTCTTTCTTTTATATGTTTTAAAAATTCTTTATCGTCGCACTCTTTTTCTTCATGTATATGTTCAAAAATTTCTTTTTCTTCAAGCTCTTGGATTGTTTCGAGTATAGTTTCTTTCAGATCCATTAAAACTCACTTAGCCATTTTTCAAATTCATATCTGTTTTTTTGATTAATGTTTTCAAACTCTTTTAGTCTCAAGACATTTACACCTTTAAATTTTTTTCTTTTTTTTAATCTTTCTATCGCTTCTTTCAGTTCAGTATCCCCCGGATATTTTTTTAGAAGCTTTTTGTAAATCTCAAGGGCTTCTCTTTTAAACCCTTGAGATTCCAAAATTTTTGCGTATGTTTTAGTTAGCGGCATGTTCAGCTATTAAAGTTCCCATTTCACTTGTAGTTACCACTTCTTTAGCGTCGAAATTTGCCAAATCTTTTGTTCTGTACCCTTCAGCCAAGACTTTCTTAATCGCTTCTCTTATTCTTTTGGCACCTTTTTCTTCACCTAAATAATCAAGCATCATTGCCGCGCTTAAAATAGTGGCAATAGGGTTTGCTATTCCCTGTCCCGCAATATCTGGAGCACTTCCGTGAATAGGCTCGAAAAGTCCCACTTTCCCACCTATGCTGGCACTTGGAAGAAGTCCTATACTTCCTACAATCATACTTGCTTCATCACTTAAGATATCACCGAAAATATTTCCTGTTAAAATCACATCGAACTGTTTAGGATCTCTTACAAGCTGCATGGCCGCATTATCCACATACATATGCTCGAGTTCGACCTCAGGATAATCTTTTGCCACTTCTTCTACGACTTCTCTCCAAAGTTCACTAACTTCAAGTACGTTCGCCTTATCTACAGACGTTACTTTTTTTCTTCTTTTTTGGGCTTCTTTAAATGCCACATGAGCGATTCTTTCAATTTCATCTCTTGTATAAATCATAGTATTATAAGCTTTATTGTCATCTTTATATCTCGGTTCACCGAAATAAATTCCGCCTGTCAGTTCTCTTACTACAGTTAAATCCACACCTTTAATTACTTCCGGTTTCAGACTTGAGGCGTTTACAAGCTCATCAAAAATCATCGCAGGTCTTATATTAGCAAAAAGTCCTAAAGATTTTCTGAGTTTAAGCAGACCGGATTCAGGACGTTTTTCTTTAGGAAGATTGTCCCATTTCGGTCCTCCGATAGCACCAAAAAGCACCGCGTCGGAATTCATACAACCTTTTATAGTTTCCTCAGGACACGGATTATCAAAAACATCAACTGCCGCACCGCCCAAAAGATATTCGTTATATTCAACACCAAATCCTTCTTTTCCAGCAACTGCGTCAAGAACTTTAATAGCCTCATCAACGATTTCAGGACCGATACCGTCGCCTTTTAAAACAGCGATTTTATAATTTTTCATTGTTTTCCTTTATAATTTCTTTGGCATAATTTATAAGCCCTCCCGCTGCTATTAATTCTTGCATAAAAGGAGGAATCGGCGCGAATTTGTATTCTTTGCCCGTATCGATATTATGAACGATTCCTTTATCAAGGTCGATTTTAACCAAATCACCTTCATTTATTTCGTCACTTTCAAGAAGTTCGAAAATCGGCAGTCCCATATTAAAACTGTTTCTGTAAAAAATTCTGGCAAAACTTTTGGCTATTACCGCCGCTACCCCTGCGGCTTTTAATGCGATAGGCGCATGTTCGCGGCTGCTTCCGCTTCCGAAATTATATCCCGCTACAATAATGTCCCCGGGTCTTACTTTTTTAGGAAATTCCGGATCAGCGTCTTCCATTACATGTTTGGCGAGTTCATGAGGATCGGACGTATTAAGATATCTTGCCGGAATAATTAAATCAGTATCAATATTATCTCCAAATTTCCATACTCTTCCTGTAATAACGTTCATATAAAACCTTTTTGATGAAATTTTATCAAAAATTACCATATATTTTAAATTTGATATATAATAACACAAAAGGAGAAAAAATGAAAATAACGTCATGTTTGGTAAAGTCTTTCAGGGATTTATTCAATCAGGAAATATTAAAAGCGGTATTAATTTCAGCTCTTCCTCTGTTTTTATTTTATCTGTTGCTTTTGAGCCTTTTTTGGAATCAGATTATAACGTTTGCCAATTTTATAATTTCATGGGTACCTTTTAGTATTTTAAGACTTAACGGAGCCTTTTTCATTCTTTTTTTTCTATGGTTCATAAGTGTGGTCGTGAGTTTTGCTTTTGTGACGGCTCTTTTGGGACCTTTATTATTAAGAAAATTCAAAGAAGTCGGATACTATTTTTATATCTTGATAACAATTTTGTTTTTTTCTGTTTTTTATGCCGTAATATTCGTAAGCGAGTGGGATTATATCAATACGGAAGTTCAAAAATTTCTAACTCTCCTGCCTTTTGATACCGTTTCAAAAGGAGTAGGGGCAATAGTGGCGGTTTATATTTTTTATAATCTTTTTATACTTAGTTTGTTCGGGATTATTTTTATTTTTGCCAAACCGTTTTTGGAGGCGATAAGGGAACTTGAATATCCTGATGTCGAAATAAATACAGAAGATAAATTTGCGCTAAAAAGAGTAATAATCAAAGATATTTTTATGTTTTTGGCTCTTTTTATGATTCTTTTTCCTTTGTTTTTTATACCGGTAATAAATATCGGCGTACAGTGGTTTTTATGGACAAAACTTTATCATGATTCGTTTTTATATTTCGTATGTAAAGAGTATTGTTCAAAAGAGGAGTTTGAAGAGCTTAAAAAACACGAACTTAAAACCATTTTAATAGCGGTGATTGCCGCAAGTTTTAATTTTTTACCGATAGTTAATTTTTTTGCGCCTTTTTTTGCGATTATTATGTTTTTTCATTGTATTATGGAATTGAAATTAAAAAAAGAGGTTAACGCTTAAGATTGTTAACCGTCTGTAGCATTTCATCACTGGTCATAATGGCTTTACTTGCCGCGTCATATGCTCTTTGTCCGGTAATTAAATCCGTCATTTCTTCGACTAATTGTACGTTGCTCATTTCAATAAAGCCCTGTCTTATTTCGCCGAGCCCGTCTATTCCGGGATTACTTACGATAGGATCGCCTGAAGCGGAAGTGTTTATATAAAGGTTGCTTCCAAGAGAATGAAGTCCCGCCGGATTAATGAATTTGGCAAGCTGTATTTGACCTATTTGTTGCATTTGAGTTTGTCCGGCTTCAAGAATACTTACTGTTCCGTCGGTGCCTATTGAAACTTGAACTGTTGTAGGCGGAAGGGTGATTTCAGGTATAAGTTTGTAGCCGTCACTTGTGACTATGTTTCCTTCGGAGTCAAGTTTGAACGCCCCGTCTCTTGTATAGGCTATTCTTCCGTCAGGTAATTGGATTTGAAAAAAACCGTCTCCTTGGATTGCCAGGTCTAAATTATTGTTTGTTTGTTTTAAATTTCCCTGCGTGAATATTTTGGTAACCGCTGTAGGTCTTACCCCGAGCCCTACGTTTATCCCGGTAGGAGATTGGGTGGTTGTAGATGTAGAAGTTCCCGCATATTCCATCGTCTGATAAAAAAGATCCGCAAATTCGGCTCTTTGCTTTTTGTATCCTATCGTATTTACGTTTGATATGTTGTTTGATACTACGTCGATTTGCATCTGTTGTGACATCATTCCGGTTGCGGCAGTATAAAGACTTCTTACCATTTTTGATCCTTTTTGAAAATTCTATTTATAAAAAGCAAAATCTATTCCTAAACTCTGACGTTTGCCAGTTTTTCTATAGCGTCTCTGTTTAAATCATCCATAAACGTTGTCATAACTTTTTGATATTGTTCTACGAGTCTGTTTGTTTCTATAAGTTCCGTCATCTCTTTGACGACATTTACGTTTGATTTTTCTAAAAAGCCTTGGACTGTAGTATTGAGCGTGTCTATTTTTTCACTTCCCGGGACAAAATCCCACATTTTGTTTCCTATTTTTTTAATCGTGTTCAAATCATCGATACTCACTATTTTGAAAGTTGCTATTTTTTCATTATCAGCATAAATGTTTGCATTTTTATCGATGGTTATATTTTTTGCATTAAGCGGTATTTGAATAGGTCTGTTTTTAATGTCTAAAACCCTATAACCTTCTTTAGTTACCAGATAACCATTAGCGTCAAGATTGAAATTTCCGGCACGCGTAAGTTTTTCTCCGGTTTGAGTATTGATTACAAAAAAACTATTTTGTTTTTGGAGCGCCACGTCTAAAGGATTTGATGTTTTTAGCATATTCCCGAGAGAAAAGTTCGTATATTCTTCTACAACCTGAGGAACTTTATTTAGACTTCTGTTGATAAATTTAGCCGCTTCTTTTGTATTGTTTTCAAGCGGCAGAATATCTCTTTTTTCACTAAATAGTCTCTCGAAACTGCCGATTATAATATCGTCTTGTTTAAAGCCGTCAGTATTTACGTTGGCGAGATTGTTTGAGATTACGTTTAATCTGTTAAACTGGGTTACCATCGCCCCTGTGGCACCGTAATATCCGTTAATCATACCTTAACCTTTTTTGTTTATAATAAGCAAAAAACGTTCCAAAACAAATTGGATTAATTTATGGTATAATTACAGCTTACCTTAGGTAAAGAATTTAGAATTTTTTGAATTTTAACTTCTTCACCCAAAACTTTAAGGAGATTTAATGGCACTTCCAAAAGAACTTGTAAAACTGTTTAAAGACAATAAAAACGGAATTGTTACTTATGAGAGTATTGTAAATTTATTACCTAAAGCTCCTACTAAAAAAGAGACAAAAGAGATTTTAGAGCTTGCTAAAGAGAATAATATAAGACTTATGACAGCAGCTGAGGTTGCTAAACTTAAAAATTTAGAAGACGTAGTAAAAAGCGAAGAAGAGCGAGAGAGAAAAAAAGAAGAACTTGCTGAAGATATTTTAAAAGATAAAGAACTTCTTGAATGGAGCCGCTCAGACAGTCCTGTCAGAATGTATCTAAGGGAAATGGGGCATATACCTCTTTTAGATAAAGATGAAGAGGTTGAAATTTTTAGAAGGATTCAGCTTGGAGAAGAAATTATTCTTGATGCTATTTGTTCGATTCCTTTTTTAATCGATTTGGTATTAAAATATAAAGAGCCTCTTTTAAACAGGGAAAGAAGAGTAAAAGAACTTTTTAAAAATTTTGTTGAAGAAGAAGAAGTGGAAGATGAGGATACGAAAGAAGGTAAAAAGAATAAAAAAATCTCTCTTCGCGAAAAAAGAATTAATGAACTTTTCAAAAATTTAGAAAAAGCCAAAAAAGAATGGGAAAAAGTAATTGATGAATATGATAAAGTTCTTAAAGATACTTCATTGCCTGAAGATGAAAGACTTCATAAAATATTACAGCTTACTTTTAAAAAGAAAAAAGTAAAAGAAGCTTTAAATGAGCTCGGATATACTTCAAAACTTATAAATGAAATCGTAAAAACGGTTGAAACGGCGTTAAAAGGTGATAAAGATTTTGAAAAGGAACTTAAGAAAAAAGAGTATAAACTGCCTTTGTTTAACGAGCAGCTAAGAAAACTTCATAAAGAAATCTTAAGTAAAATTACGGAACTAAGTAAAGAGGATATAGCGGCTATGGTTCCGGAACACACAATGGTAAATGTTTATATGGATATTAAAAAGCTTGTGGAAGCGAAAAAAGCCAGCGAGAATATGTTCGGTATGGAGCCTAAAAAGCTTGAAGTGATTTTAGAACAGCTAAAACGCGGTAAAAAAATCGTAACCGAAGCAAAAGAGAAAATGGCACGCGCCAACCTGAGACTTGTCGTAAGTATTGCCAAAAAATATACAAACAGAGGTCTTCCGTTTCTTGATTTGATTCAAGAAGGAAATATAGGGCTTATGAAAGCCATTGATAAATTCGAATTTGAAAAAGGTTATAAATTTTCGACTTATGCCACATGGTGGATACGTCAGGCAATCAGCCGTGCCATAGCTGACCAGGCAAGAACGGTTAGAATTCCTATACATATGATAGAAAATATAAATCAAATCAATAAAATCATAAGAAAATACGTTCAGGAAGAAGGAAAAGAACCTACTCTTGAAGTGATTGCCAAAGAGATGAAAATGCCTATTGAAAAGGTCAAACAAATTCTTAAAATTTCAAAAGAACCGGTGTCTCTTGAAGCACCTGTCGGTGAAGAAGAAGACGGAAAATTCGGAGATTTTATAGAAGATAAAACTTTTAGTAATCCTTATGAAGAAGTCGTTCATGAAGATTTAAGAAAGCATATCGAAGAGATTTTAGAAAATCTTAACGAAAGAGAAAAAGCCGTTATTAAAATGAGATTCGGTTTAATGCCGGATAAGAGTGAGAGAACCCTTGAAGAAATCGGAAAAGCTCTTAACGTAACACGTGAGAGGGTTAGACAAATCGAAAGCAGTGCGATTAAAAAATTAAGACATCCGAATATCGGAAAATTGCTTAAAAATTATATCGAAGGGTGATTTTGAAAAAGTGGGAGCTGATTGAAGAATTTTTAATCCGTTTTATTAAAGAAGAGATAACAAAAACAGGACTGAAAAAAGGCATATGCGGTTTAAGCGGCGGTATTGACAGTGCCGTTGTGGCCGTTCTTGCCAAAAAAGCATTGGGAGATAATTTTAAAGCTTTTATGCTGCCAAGCCAACATTCAAGCGAGTCAAGTATAAAAGACGCAAAAGAACTTTGTAAAAAATTTAATATAAATTATGAGATTATTTCGATTGCCCCTCTTTTAGAAGCTTATCCTATTGATGACAGAGTAAGGCTTGGGAATTTCAGCGCACGGATGAGAATGGCCGTTTTATATGACAAATCAGCTGAGCTTAAAGCTTTGGTAATTGGTACAAGCAATAAAAGCGAGCTGATGCTTGGATACGGGACTCTTTTTGGAGATTTGGCGAGCGCTCTTAATCCTATAGGAGATCTTTATAAAACGGAAATTTTTGAATTTGCCAAGTATTTAGGAGTACCTGAAAGTATAATCAACAAACCGCCAAGTGCCGATTTGTGGGAAGGACAAAGCGACGAAAAAGAACTTGGGTATTCATATGAAGAGATAGATCCGGTTTTAGAAGATTTTGTTGATAACAGAGCTACAAAAGAAGAACTTTTAAAAAAATATGACCCGAACTTGGTTGAATTTATTCTCAAAAAAATTTATCAAAATCAATTTAAAAGAAAATTACCGATTATTGCTAAACTAAAAAGCAGAACCGTAGGACACGATTTTCTTTATGAAAGAGATATCAGGTTATAATAATGTCCGTTCAAAAGATCGCTTTTAAAAGATATAAATTTTTAAAAGGTATATATTCTTTTTTTGAAGAAATGCTGTTTTATCCTAAATGGTATCATTGGCCTTTTATATTGCTTTTGCTTCCTTTTTCTTTTTTTTATATGACCTTTCTTCATTTTAAATTTCCGAAAAAATATGAAAATTTAGGTATTCCGATTATAAGTATAGGTAATATAATTATCGGAGGCAGCGGAAAAACCCCATTAAGCATTAAAATTGCCAATCATTTTCAAAAATATAAACCCGCGGTGATCCTTAGAGGGTACGGCAGAAAAAGCAGAGGTCTTTTGGTAGTCAGTGAATGGGGAAATATTAAAACACCCGTCGAAAAAAGCGGTGATGAAGCTATGGAAATAGCCAGGGATACAAAAGCGACTGTAATAGTATGCGAAAATAGAAAAGAGGGAATTTTAAAAGCTAAAAATATGGGTGCCGGATTTGTGATTTTGGACGACGGATTTGACAAGCCTTTTAAAAAGCTGAATATCGTAATAGATGAGAAAATAAAAAATCCTTTCCCTTTGCCTGCCGGAGGATACAGATTTCCCAGGATCGCTTTAAAATATGCCGATGTTATTTTGAAAGAAGGAGAGGATTTTATTCGTAGAGTTAAAGTTCCAAATGGTGAGATTTTAATAAGCGGGATTTCAAAACCTAAACGTCTTTTAAAATACTGGAAAGGAAAGTATGAATTTTTTCCCGATCATTATGATTTTAAATGGGAGGATTTAAGCGAATATAAAGATAAAAAAATAGTGACTACAAAAAAAGATGCGGTGAAACTTGAAAAATTCCCTATTGAGATAAATGTTTTAGAACTCGAAATGGCTATAAAAGAAGATGTATTAAGCAAAATAGAAGAATATTTGATAAAATTTCAAGAAAAAGGCGAATAATGGATATTAAAGAGGTAAAAGAAGAAATAAAAAAAGAAGAAGAATTACTTATAAAAGTTTTTCAATTAGAAAAATTTATAAAAAAATATAAAAAGCCGTTGATAATTTTTTCTGCTTTAATAGTTATAGTTTTGATAGGGATAAACGCTTATGATTATTATAAAACCCAGCAGTTGATAGTGGCAAACGAAGCACTTGAAGAGGTGATGAATAATCCGAATAACCAAGAAGCGCTTGAGAGATTAAGAGCTGATAAAAAACTTTATGATTTATATTTACTTCAAAAAGGCGAATTTAGCAAAATTGATACTAAATCTTTGGAAGAAATAAAAGCATATAAAGAAGCGATGAAAAAAGGAACTGTTGAAGCACTCGAATCTTATCTTAACAATCCGAAATATAAAATTTTAAAAAATTCCGTAAGAGTTGCTCTTATAAGATTGTATCTTGAAAAAGGGAATAGACAAAAAGCTGTTATGTTGGCAAGTCAAATTCCTCAGGATTCACAGTTTAAACCTATTGCAACTTATTTAATTCATTATGGGATAGTTAAATGAGAAAGTCCTTAATTTTTTCTATATTATTGTTATTCTTTTTAGGATGTAGTTCAAAAGATGTATTTGTTCCGAAAAATCCAAAAGAAAAAGTATTAAAATCCCAAACAAAAAACGAATATTTAAGAGATTACACTAAAAAAAATCTGACATTTAAAACACTTGAACTTAAATATGTGAAAAGAAATTCATTTATTGACGACGGAGTAAGAGGAGAGTGGGTATATTATGACAAAAATGGAAATAAACTTGGTAAATATAAAAAAATTAATGACGATTTAGCGGTTAGGGGGGATAAACTTCTTTTAATAAAAGAGAAAAAAATAATACCTTTTCCGTACATGGTGGCAAGCGCTTCTAAAAAAAGAAATTTTATAGCTTTAACGTTTGAAAATAACGCTATCGGAATATATGATTTGAAAAAAAATGCTCTTATTTTTTATCAGGAAAACGAACCTGTGATAATCGCTAAATATTTAAAGTCTTCTCCTGTTTTTTATAACGACTTAATTCTTTTTCCTCTTTTAAATTCAAAAATCGGAGTATATGATTTAAGAGGAAATAAATTTATAAGAAACATAGATTTGGCTGACGATAATATTTTAAACAATATTATTTTCTTAAAAATTGTAAATAATCAGCTGTTTATGGCTACTCCTCAAAAAATTATTCTTTTCGATCCGAATTATCTTATTGATTTTCAAGGAGATATAAAACATATAATAAATATGGATAAAAATCTTTTTGTTTTTTTGGTGGACGGCAAAATAATTAAATTTGACACTAATTTAAAAAAATTAAAAGAAATAAACTTACCTTTTGCGGATTATTTTGCTCCAGGTGTTTGTAATGGAAATATTTATACCGTTACTTCAAACAAATATCTTATAAAAATTTCAAAAGATTTGAATGTAACTGTTTTTGAGGGTACGGATTTTGATACTAAGGCTCCTTTGAAAATAGAAGGATGCAAAATATACAATAGTGATAAGGTGTATTTTATTGAGTAGATATCTTGAGGCTTTTTTGGAATATCTTTTAATCAATAAAGGCGTAAGTAAAAATACTTATGATGCTTATAAAAGAGATTTAAACCAATTTGAAGAATTTTTAAAAAAAAGCATCATTGAAGCTGATTCTTCAGATGTTATAAGATTTTTATCCCAAATAGAAAATAAACGTTCATTAAACAGAAAATTAAGCGCTATTAATTCTTTTTTCGAATTTGCGTATAAGCGCGATATGATAAATGAAAAGTTTAAAATAAAACAGGCAAAAATTCCAAAATCATTACCTAAATATTTACAAAAAGATGAAATATTAAATTCGGTTTCAGCAATAAATTTGGAATCAAGCTGGTTTGAATTAAGAGATAAAGCCTTGATTTTGTTTTTGTATGCCACAGGTTTAAGAATAAGCGAAGCTTTAAATGTTAAGCTTAATGATATTGAAGACGGATGGGTTAGGGTTGAAATGGCAAAGGGGGAAAAACAACGTTTAGTGCCGATAGCAGATGTGGCTTTAAATGCTATAAAAGAATATCTACATAAAAGACCATGTAACAGCGAATATCTTTTTGTTAACAAAAACTGTGAAAAACTCAGCCGTATCAGTGCTTTTAATATCACCAAAAAATACCTAAACGTTTCTCCCCACGTACTTAGACATTCATTTGCCACTTCTTTGGTTTTAGGAGGAGCGGATTTAAGAGTGGTTCAGGAACTTTTGGGTCATGCTTCTTTAAATACTACCCAGATTTATACACATATCCAAAAAGAAAACTTAAAAGATACGGTTTTAAAATATCATCCTCTTGAAGATTTGGAATGAAAAAAGTAATAGATTTACTTCAAAAAAACGGAATAATTTGTAAAAAACTCGAAGAGATAAAATTTAATACCCGAAAAAAAATAAAAGCTTATTTAGGTGTTAATATAAAAAACGAATACTGTTTTATAGCGATTTTTGATAAAAAAAGTCGTTTTTTAAGAAAAGATATAGAGATTTTAAAAGAATTAGTGCCGCAAATAAATTTTAGATATAAAAAAAAGATTTTGATTTTAAACGGACCTATCTGTTCAAAAGCCAAAGATGAGTTAAAGGATTGGAGAATTTTGTGGTTTTAGCGGATATTGGAAATACGAATATTCATATATGGGAAGACGGCAAAACGTATAATCTTAAAACCCCTAAAAAATTTGCGAGAGATATATATTATATAAGTGTTAATGAAAAAAAAGAAAAAGAGTTTTTAAAATTTAATCCGCATGCTGTTAATTTGAGGAAAAAAGTTATTTTTGATACTTCTTACGAGGGGCTTGGAATAGATAGAATTATGGCGTGTAAAACTGTAAACGACGGAGTCGTAGTGGATGCCGGAAGTGCTGTTACTATAGACGTTATGCAAAACGGAGTTCATTTAGGCGGAGTAATAATGCCAGGAATTCATGCTTTTAAAGAGGCTTTTGGTAGAATTTCGGATAGACTTGATATGAATTTTTGCGAAATAGATTTTAATAAGCTTCCTCAAAATACCTGTGAAGCGGTGAGTTTCGGAAGTATCGGAGCTATTGTGCTTATGATAAATTATTTAAAAAAAAATAAAAAAGTTTATCTAACGGGAGGAGATGGAAAATTTTTAAGCAGATTCGTAGATGGAATTTATATAAAAGATTTGGTTTTTAGAGGAATGATTCAAACTATAAAAGAGTTAAAGGATTAAAATGACTATAGCATTGCCAAAAGGAAGAATAGCAAAAGAGGTTTTGGATATTTTTAAGAAAATTTTTAATGAAGATTTTGAATTTGAAAACAGAAAACTTATATTAAAAAAAGCTGGATTTACTTTTTTGAACGTTAGAAACTGGGACGTTGCGACTTATGTGGAAAAACAGGCTGCCGATATCGGAGTTGTGGGTTATGACGTGATAACCGAACTTAGAAGTGACGTATTGGAACTTATGGATTTGGGGCTTGGTAAATGTAGAGTGAGTGTAGGTGGAATAAAAGGGGACGAAAGTTATAAGCAAAAAAGCGAAATAAAAATAGCCAGTAAGCTTGCTAATATTGCCAAAGATTATTTTAGTAAAAAAGGAATTCCGGCTGAAATAATTAAATTAAACGGCTCGATTGAACTGGCGCCTCTTGTGGGATTGAGTGACGTAATAGTGGATATTGTTGAAACAGGTTCCACTCTTAGAGAAAACGGGCTTGAGGAAAAAGAGACGATTTTATATTCCTCTGCGAGACTTATTGCCAATAAGAATTCTTTTTTGACTAAAAAGCCTGAAATCTTAGAGCTTGTTGAGAAAATAAGGGAAGTTCATGGGGCTTGAATTATACGCAAAAGTCGAAGAACTTTTTTTGGATAAAGAAGCCGCTCATATTTTATGGGGTAAATTTATAGAAGTTTTAAAAAAATATGAAATTAATGAGGTTTTAGATATAGGTTGTGGCAGCGGTGATTTTTGTTTAATGGCGAAAGAAGAAGGAATAAATGTTTTTGGAATAGATTTAAGTGAAAATCAGATAAAAAAAGCAATAAAAAAAGGATGTGATTGTGAAGCGGTTAATGTTTGCGGACTTAATAAAAGCTTTGAAAGTGCTGTAGCAATTTTTGATGTTATAAATTATATGAACGCAGAAGAATTAAAAAGATTTTTTTCGTGTGTAAAAAAGAGAATAGAAAAATATTTTATATTTGATATAAATACTCTTTATGCTATGGAAGAACTTGCGGTAGGAACATTAAAAGCTGAGGATGAAAACCGATTTTCCGTGCTTTATAGTGAATTTGAGAATGATAAATTAATTACTGAAATTACACTGTTTGAGAAAAAAAATGACGAATGTTATGTAAAAAGTCAAAAAAGTATAATTCAATATTTTCATACTTTGCCGGAAATAGAAAAAATAAGCGGTATGAAATTAAAAGAAGTAATTCCAATTTCTCTTTATGGCAGCGAAGAAGCGGAAAAATTAATCGTGGTTATGGAAAAGTGATTATCTTTTGGGTTTGAAGTTTTCCTTACTTACACAAAAATCAGGTACGAAACATTTTTCGCATTTAGGATTTTTGGCGGTACAAATATAACGACCGAATAAAACAAATCCGTGATGAAGATCGTTTAAATCGGTTTTAAACGCTTCAATTAAATCTTTTTCCGTTTCTTCCACCGTTTGGGCATCTGTAATTCCAAGTCTGTGAACTACTCTGAATACATGCGTATCCACAGCCATTCTGTTTTGACCTTCCATTTCTATGAGAAAAACGTTTGCCGTTTTATTTCCCACACCAGGTAATTTTATTAAATCTTTATGTTCTCTTGGAATTTTACCTCCGTATTTTTCTTTTACCATTTGTGCCATAGCTACTAAATTTTTTGCTTTATTGTTAAAAAAATTACATGATTTTATTATTTCTTTCACATCTTCAACCTCGGCACATGCTAAAGAATCGATATCGGGATATTTTTTAAATAATTCCGGTGTTACCATATTAACTCTTTTATCCGTACATTGAGCGGATAAAATAATCGCCACTAAAAGTTCATAATCGTTATGATAATTAAGTTCGGTTTTTGAGCCTTTATAGCGTTCTAAAAATCTTCTTTTTATCTCTTCAAGCTCTTCAGGTGTTCTTAAAACCATTTTTTTCCCTTTTAAGGTTTTTTTGTCTCTTAAAATGCTATAATAACAAATATTTTAGCAAAGGAGATATATGGCTGGACATAATAAATGGTCAAAAGTTAAACATATCAAAGCAAAAGAAGACGCTAAAAAATCAAAAATTTTCACAAAACATGTAAGAGCCATTATGACTGCCGCTAGACAAGGCGGCGGAAATCCTGATAATAATCCGGCTCTTAGACTGGCTATTGAAAGAGCCAAAGCTGATTCGATGCCGATGAGTAATATTCAAAGAGCTATTGACAAAGCGACCGGGAATCTTGACGGAGTTGTTTTAAGCGAAGTGACTTATGAAGGTTACGGTCCGGGTGGTGTTGCCATTATGGTTGAATGTCTGACAGACAACAAAAACAGAACCGTAGCCGAAATCAGACACGCTTTTAAAAAAGCCGGGGGAAGTTTGGGAACAAGCGGAAGTGTGGCTTGGATGTTCGAGAAAAAGGGTGTTATAGTTGTAAACAGAAGTGATAAAGATGAAGAGGTAATAGAAAATGCTATAGAAGCCGGAGCGGATGATATTAAGGAACTTGATGAAGTTTTAGTGATTGAAAGCGCTCCTGAGGATTTTAATGCTGTGCTTGAAGCGGTAAACTCTATTGATGGAATTGAAATACTTGAAAGTAACGTTCAATTGGTTGCTACTAATGAAAGTGAAGTTGATGACGAAACTGCTGAAAAGGTAGAGAGACTTATCGAGGTTTTAGAAGATATAGATGACGTACAAAACGTAATACATAATATGGCATAAGGAGAAAGAATGAAAAAAATTTTAATAAGTGGATTAATAGCTACAAGTGCGCTTTTTGCGTTTCCTGGTATGGCGGGAGGCACGATGAAAGGAAATGCCGGGATGTTAGGTAAACCTATGCCCGGACTTACAGATGATACGGTAATTGCCGAAATTAACGGAAAAAAAATAAAAGTTAAAGAAATTAATGCCTATATTCAGGGAATTACCGGAGATAAAAGAATCAGACTTCAGGATTTACCGGCTCAGCATATTAAGAAATTAGTTCAAGATTATGCAGATACCGTTACAATTTATAAAAAAGCGAAAGAAATTGAAAACACTCCTCAGTTTAAAGCGGCAAAAATGAAATTAGCCGTAGATATGTGGCTTAAAGAAAGATTTAATCAAATTAAAATAAGTGATAAAGAAGCTAAAGAATTTTATGAAAAAAATAAAGATATTTATTTTAAAACTACGCCTCAAATCAAAGCGAGACATATTCTTGTAAAAGACGAAAAAACTGCTGAAAAACTTATAAATGAACTAAAAGGTCTTAAAGGTAAAGCTTTAGAGGAAAAATTTGCCGAGCTTGCTAAAAAATATTCAATAGGACCAAGCAAAGTACAAGGCGGGGAACTTGGATGGTTTAATCCAAAACAAATGGTACCTGCGTTTGCTGAAGCGGTTTCTAAAATGAAACCGGGTGAAATGACTTTAAAACCTGTTAAAACAAGATTCGGATATCATATTATTTTGGTTGAAGACAAAAAAGATAATAATTATATGCCGTATGAGCAGGTTAAACCTCAAATCATTGCTTATTTAAAAAATGAAAAACTAAAAAAAGAACTTGAAAGCTTAAAAAAACAAGAAAAATTCAAACTTTTAGTACCTGCTAAATAAGGAGGAGAAAGATGAGTTGGTGGAAAGACCTTGGAATTAAACCTGGGGTTTTAACAGGAAGTGAAGCTGCAAAAGTTTTAGATTATGCAAAAGATCACGGATTTGCTCTTCCGGCTATTAATGTAGTCGGAACAAATTCGGCAAATGCGGTTATGGAAGCTGCTAGTGAAGTTAATCTTCCTATAATTATTCAGTTTAGTAACGGTGGAGCTCATTTTTGGGCCGGAAAAGGTCTTGATAACGAAGGACAAAAAGCAGCGATTTTAGGTGCTATTGCCGGGGCTAAACATATTCATACTTTAGCTGAAGCTTATGGAATTCCTGTAATTTTACATACAGACCATGCAGCAAGAAAACTTCTTCCGTGGATTGACGGACTTATAGAAGCAAATGCTAAGCATAAAGAAAAATACGGAAGACCTCTGTTTAGTTCTCATATGCTTGATTTAAGCGAAGAACCGTTAGAACAAAACGTTCAAACATGTAAAGAATACCTAAAAAAATTAGCTCCGCTTGACATTATGCTTGAAATAGAGCTTGGAGTAACGGGCGGTGAAGAAGACGGAGTCGATAATACCGGAATTGACAACTCAAAACTTTATACTCAACCTGAAGATGTGGCATATGCGTATAAAGAATTAAAAGAAGTAAGTGATCTTTTTATGATTGCGGCAAGCTTTGGTAACGTTCACGGTGTATATAAACCGGGGAAAGTTAAACTTGAGCCGATTATTCTTAAAAATTCTCAAGAATATGTAAGAGAAAAATTCGGACTAAATCATGAAAAACCTATCAGATTCGTATTCCACGGTGGAAGCGGTAGCGAGCTTAGCAAAATTCACGAAGCTATTGATTACGGTGTAGTAAAAATGAATATCGATACCGATACTCAATGGGCGTTTTGGTCTGGTGTTAGAGAATATATTAAAAAATATTGGGATTATTTACAAACACAAATCGGAAACCCTGAAGGTGAAGATAAACCTAATAAAAAATACTACGACCCGAGAAAATGGCTAAGAGAAGGTGAAAAATCCATGAAAGAGAGGGTAATTAAAGCTTATAAAGACTTAAGAGCTATTTAATGCTCTCTTCTTCTATTACTCCTTTTATTTTTAAAAACAACTTCTATCACGTCAAAAGAGATGATTTATTAAAACCTTTTGAAGGTAATAAAGCAAGAAAATTTTATTATTTTTTGAAAAGGGATTTTCCTGAAATTAAAAGAGTAATAAGCTTTGGCTCAAACCAGTCAAATGCTATGTATTCTTTGAGTAAGCTTTGTAAGATCAAGGGATGGGAATTTATTTATTATACAAACCATATTCCTTTATTTTTAAAACGAAGCCCTCATGGAAATTATCTTGGAGCATTAAAAAACGGTATGAAAATTATTGAAATTGACTTAAAAGGGGATGATTTAAGGAATTTTATACTCTCTTTAAAAGATAAAAATACTCTAATAATCGAAGAAGGGGGAAGAATAAAAAAGAGTGAAGAAGGCATAAAAATTTTAGCGGATGAAATAAATGAATATTGTTTAAAAAATAATCTGAAAGTTTTTTTGCCAAGCGGGACTGGTACGACAGCCTATTTTTTAGCGAAACATTTGGATGTTGAGGTAATAACGACTCCGTGTGTCGGTGATAGCGAATATTTAAAAAAACAATTTGATATGCTTGGGAGAGGTAAAATTCCTACGATACTTTCGCCCAAAAAAAAGTATCATTTCGGAAAACTTTATAAAAATTTATATGATTTATGGAGAGAACTTAAAATCGCAGGAATTGAATTTGATTTGCTTTATGATCCTATAGGATGGGAAACTTTGCTTTATTATGGGCTTCGCAATGTTTTATATATACATCAAGGCGGTCTACAAGGCAATATTTCAATGTTAAAACGTTATCAAAGAAAATACAATTAATAAAAGATGTGTAATTTTGAAGCATTATTCATAATTTTTTCTTATATTAATTGTAAATGAATGTTCATTTTGATATTATTGGAAGATATCGATAAAGGAGAGAAAAATGGGAACGTTGGTAGCTCTTAATATTATCATACCTTGGATAGCGGCATTGATTATTTTTTTTCTTAAGAAGGATATTATTACAAATGTTTTGACATTTTTAATGCTTCCGATTTTAATTATTACCGCTTATTTCGCTTATATTCAGCCGCATCCGTCATTAATAGAGACTCCGAAATGGTTGGATTTACTTGTAAGTATTTATGACTTCGGACTGCTGAGTTATTTTTTTTATCAAGGTATTATTAGAAAAAATACTTTAATTTCAATTTTAGCTACTATTCAGATTATTTTTTTAATTATTGTATTGTTAATGATGCCTCATTCACAAACACCTAATATTTATGTTGATGATATTACGGTTATGTTTTATTTAATTGTAGCGATTATCGGTGTGCCTATTGCTATTTTTGCTACAAAATATATGGATTACTCAGAAAAAGGAAAACATTCTTTTGTAGCTATTGTTGTATGGTTTTTGGGTGTTATGAATTTTGCTGTGAGCGTCAATAATATAGAATGGTTTTTTGCTTTATTCGAAACTACAACGCTTGCGAGCTATATTATGATAGGATTTAGAGGTGACAGGGAAGCTATTAATAATTCTAATCTTGCTTTGTGGATGAATCAAATCGGCGGAATTGCTATTTTAATCGCTTTAATGATTTTTATTAAATATAATGGAGTTTATCATTTTACCGAACTTTTAAAACATCCTGAATTTGTTTCAATGGCAGCTCTCGGGTTTTTATCTTTAAGCGCTCTTGTAAAAGGTGCTCAAATGCCGTTTCACAAATGGCTGCTCGGTGCGATGGTGGCTCCGACTCCTGTTAGTGCTATTTTACACTCGGCTACAATGGTAAAAATAGCTCCTTATTTGATTTTAAGAATAGCTCCTGTGATTAAGGGGACTCTCCTTGCTAAACTTTTGATTATTACCACAGGTTATGTTTTTGTAGTGGCTGCTGTTATTGCCCTGACTCAGGATAATTTCAAAAAAATCCTTGCTTATTCGACTATATCGCTTTTAGGGCTTATGATGTTAGCGGCGGCTGTTGGTACTCCTATTGCGGTTACGGCAAGTTTGATTTTAATAATTTTCCATGCTTTTGCCAAAGGGTTTTTATTCGTTGAAGCGGGAGTGCTTGAAAAAGTTTTTCATGTTAAATATATCAATCAAATGAGAAGACTCATAGAAAGAGCTCCTCTTACCCTTATGTTTATATTTTTCGGATTTTTAAATATGACTTTTGTTCCGTTTGGTACATTTATCGGTAAATGGATGATGATTGAAGAAGTTAGCAATTTCTTACAGCACGGAAGTTATATTTTACTTATCATTTATGTCGGTGCCGGAAGTGCTTTTTTGAGTATTTTATATATGAAAGTATTAGGGATTAGTGTAAGAAAAGCTCACGGCATTGAAAAAATAAACTGGGTAAAACTTCCAAAAACGTTCAATTTCGTATCAGTTTGGTATTATGTATGGCTTTTGGCAATTACGGTTTTTATAGCTCCGTTTATTGTCGATTTTGTTGTACCTATTGCTAAAAGTATTGCCGGAAAGCCTGAAATTTATGCTACTGGACTTACTCTTCATATGTATGATTCCACTCTTTATTTTTGGCAGATTTTGGGGGCGCTTATTATTTTATCATTGATTCATATACTTCCGTATTTTGTAAAGTTCAAAGCTGATGTCGTTCATCCTTACAACTGTGGTGAAAAATTTCCAAGACATATGGAGACCTGGAATTTTGAATGTCTTGCCAAATATGAAGGATATTTTGTGGCATTCAGTATCGCTTTATTTGTAATGGTAGTAGTCCTTGGAGGAGGTTTATTATGATAAATGTAATATTAACTTTACTAGCTCCAATAATCGGAGGTTTTGTTTATGGTATTGAGAGAATAGTAAAAGCGAGAATGCAAAAAAGAGTCGGACCGCCTCTGCTTCAGCCCTTTTATGATTTTTTTAAATTAATGGATAAAAGACCGCTTATGATTCATTCGCTTCATGCGTTAATGGGAATAATGTATTTTATTGCCGAGTGGTTTGCTTTGGCGGTTTTATTACTCGGAAACGATTTACTTATTGCGGTATTTTTCCATGTAATAGCGGTACTTGCGTTGGTAATAGGGGCTAGCAGTGTTAGAAGTCCTTATTCGGTACTCGGTGCTTTGAGAGAACTTATGCATATGATTAGTTATGAACCTTTAATGGTTTTAATGGTAGTGGCTCTGTTTTTGGTAGTGGGAAGTTTTGATATAAGAGATGTGTTAGCCTATGAAGGCTATCCTATTTTAAGACTACCTTTAGTATTTATTGCGTTTTTATTAACTATTCCAATGATGCTTCAAAAATCCCCGTTTGATATTGCCGAAGCTCATCAGGAAATTATCGGAGGACCTGAAATTGAATATAGTGGTCCTTTTTATGAAGCGTTATATACCGGAAAATGGATTGAATATATTTATGTATTTACATTTGTGTTTCTTTTTGGAGGATCTCATTACTGGCTGGGTGTTTTACTTGTAATCTTGGCGTTTTTATTTATAAATCTGCTTGACAATGCTTCTGCACGTCTTGATTTTAGAGCGATGGTGAAATTCGCTTGGGGATTTTTAATTCCTATGGCTGCATTAAACGTAATTTTGTTAGCGTTATGGCAATAAGGAGAAATTATGGGATTTTTTAGCAAATTTAGAAAAAAATCGCCTTGGATTTTACACTACAACACAGGTGGATGTAACGGGTGTGATATCGAGATTTTATCCGCTCTTGCACCGAGATATGACATAGAGAGGTTTGGGATGTTAAACAGAGGGAATCCGAAACAAGCGGATATTTTGCTTGTAACGGGACCTGTGACGAAAAATTGTAAGGATGTTTTAAGAAGACTTTATCTTGAAATGGCTGAACCAAAAGTAGTAGTGGCAATGGGCGCTTGCGCTCACGGAGGTGGAATTTTTAGAGATTTTTACCATGTTGAAAACGGAGTTAATAATATTATCCCTGTAGATGTATGGATCCCGGGATGTGCTCCGAGAGTTGAGGCTTTAATAGATGGAATGGTTGAAGCTATAGAAATATGGCAGCAGAAATCAAAAGAAAAAGAGTATTTAAGAGACCACGAAAATATAATTAAAACTTTAGGAGTGGAAGATGATGATTAATCCTGATATGCAGATTGAGGAAGTAACGCTTGATAATGTCGTAGAAAAAATCAAAGATTTTTATGATGAGAGTGAGTGGAATTTTATTACCGTAAATGCGACTGACCTTGGAGGAAAGCTTCAAATAGATTGGCTTTTTTCAAAATATGGAGCAAAAAATATAATAAAAATTTTTAGAGCCCAGGATGTTTCATATGATGCTTTTATTCCTTCAATAGTACCTGTTATTCCAAGTGCTTGGCTTGCTGAATGGGAACTAGCGGATCTTTTCGGACTTGAAGTTGAAAATGCGGCAACCGGAGTGTTTATTGCACCTGACGGGCCAAAAGCGCCGCTTAGAGCCGATACGAAACTATAAGGAGATGTAATGGGAAAAATAGTAGTACCTTTCGGGTCGCAACATGTAGCGCTTCCTGAGCCAATAAGCTTTTTGTTTGATACGGAAAATGAAATAATTACAAAAGTTGAAGCCCATATCGGATATGTTCACAGAGGTATAGAAAAAGCGGCGATCACACGCTTTGAATACAATCAGCTTCCGTATTTAACGGCAAGAGTTTGCGGGCTTTGTTCGATTACGCACGCTGGAGCTGTGGTTCACGGGATAGAGAAGCTTATGGATATAGAAGTAAATAAAAGAATAGATTATCTAAGAATGCTTGTAGTTGAGCTTGACAGAATCCACTCTCATATGCTGGCAAACGGACATGTAGCTGAAGTGGTTGGGTATGAAAATCTTTTTATGCAAACATTTAGAGCCAGAGAAGACGTAATGGATGTGCTTGAGAGAATTACGGGAAATAGAGTTCAATACGATTATCAAACTATAGGTGGAGTGGCAAGAGATATTGATCTTGAAACAGCGGAATTTGCTAAGAAAAAGCTGAAAAAACTAAAAGAAAACGTTTTAAAAGTAATGGAATTTCACGATAGCGATTATACTTTTGGACTTAAAACGAAAGGTGTAGGGGTAATAAGTAAAGAAATGGCGGCTAAATACAATACCGCAGGACCTATCGCCAGAGCCAGCGGACTTGAAACGGACGTTAGAGCGGAATTTGATTATCTTCCTTTTGAAGAAGTGGGATACAAAATGCAAACAAGAAAAGAAGGCGATGTTTGGGCGAGAAATATGGTGAGATTTGATGAAGTGTTAAATTCGATTGAGATGTGTGAGAATATTTTGGATAATTTGCCTCAGGGCGAACATCAGGTAAAAGTAAAAGGAAGACCAAAAGGTGAGACGGTAGTAAGAGTCGAAGCGCCAAGAGGAGAATGCTTTTATTATCTAAAAGCAAGTGGTAAAAAAGTAATGGATAGGGTTAGAATAAGAGTGCCGACATACGCAAACATTCCTATTTTAAAAGAGCTTTTCTTAGGAGCGAAATATTCGGATGCTCAGGCAATAGTGCTAAGCTTTGACCCGTGTATGAGCTGTACGGCGAGATAGGAGGTAGATATGCTTAAAATGTTTATAGAAAGTCTAAAAAACCTGGTAAGTGAACCGGAGACAATAAAATATCCTTTTGAACCTTCTCCTGAGCCAAAAGGATATAGGGGAACAATTCATTATAATGAAGAACTTTGTATTTTTTGTGACAAGTGCGAAAATATATGTCCTCCGGGTGCTATTAAATTTGTCGTAGTTGATTACGAAACCGGTAAAAAAGAGTATAACTATAATCCGTATCTTTGTATTTATTGCGGGGCGTGTGTTAGAGAATGTCCTAAAGCGGATGAAGGATGTCTGGTACAGGTTGAAACAAGAACTCCGCCTCTTGGAAGAAGCGTTCCAAAAGGCAAGGAACTCGGGTATTTCATAAATAGAATAGACAATCCAAAAGAAGTAGAAAGTAAATGGAGAGAAATAGAAGAACTTAATATCAAAACAAAAGAAGAATATAAAGCTTACAAAAAAGCTAAAAGAGCTCAAAAAGCAGCGGCAAAAGCCAAAGGCGAAGAATAATTGACATTCCTCTCCTTTTGGAGTTATAATAATGAACAATAATTCAGGAGGGGAAAAATGAAGATTGCTTTTTTTGAAATAAAAGATGAAGAAAAAGAGTTTTTTGAAAAACATTTAAAAGATATTGATGCCGAAGTTTATTTTTTTGAAGAAACGGTAAATGAACATAAATTGCCTGCCGATTATGACGTAGTATCAGTTTTTATAAATTCAAAAATTACTGTCGAAATTCTTGATAAACTGCCAAATTTAAAATATATTCAGACCCGCTCTACCGGTTATGATCATATTGATTTAGTTGAGTGTTATAAAAGAGGAATAATTGTAAGCAATGTCAGAGGTTACGCAGGTCCAGCTGTTGGGGAGTTTTCTTATGGACTGTTACTTGAAGCTATAAGAAAACTTTATATTGCTATTAACAGGGTAAAAGAAGGAAATCTTTTTTATAAGGATTTAAAGGGTATTGAGATTGAAGGTAAAACAATCGGGGTTTTAGGCCTTGGGACAATTGGGACTCAGATTGTAAAAATAGCAAAAGGTTTTGGGGCGAATGTAATTGCCTATGTGAGACATAAAAAAAATATAGAAGTAAAACAGACACCTGTTTTAGAGGAAGTACTTGAAAACAGCGATTTTTTATTTATTGCTCTTCCTTTAACCCCTGAGACTAAAAATCTGATAAATGCTGAAAATATAAAAGGTTTTAGAGGAAATATTATAATTAATCCAGCTAGAGCTGAGATTATAAGCCGTGAAGTTTATGAAGAATTTGATGGAATAATTGCAGCAGATGTTTTGCCTGATTGGAATCTGGCAAAAAAAGAAAATATAATAGCAACTCCTCATATGGCTTATTATACAAAAGAAGCCCTAAGAAGAATTATGCAAATTTCCCTTGATAATTTGTTGGATTTTCTAAGCGGAAAAACTCCAAGACATTGTTTAAAAGAAGAGTGTATGAAAAATTATAAAGGTTGTAAATGAAAAAGCTAATTTTGGGTTTAAGTGTAGTTTTGGCTTTTTCGTGTGAGAGTGATTGTATTACGTGTCATCCGAAACTAAAAGAACTTTACAATCCTAAAAATAAATATTACAAACAGCACGCTTTTTTAAAAGACTGTACAAAATGTCATAAATCCCATCCTGCAAAGGGTGAGGATAAATGCGGGGCTGACTGTTTTGACTGTCACAGCAGAAAAAAACTTATAAACACTCCCATTCCTGATCATCAAAGATTAAAAGACTGTATAAAATGTCATAAAACTCAGGAAGTTTTGGAAGAATTAAAGCCAAAAAACCAAAATTGGCTTAATCTTCCTTAAGATTTTTAAAAATTTTAATGATTTCTTTTTTATTTATTTTATGATTTGCGTTTTTGTATATATTATCTTCAAGTTTTAGAAGAATTTCTTTTATTTCGGGTATGTTGCTGTATGGTATTAAGAGGTTGAAAAGTTCTTTTTGGTTTGCTTTTTTTATTTTTTGATAAATATCTGCTTGGCGGTTTAGATTTATTTTAAAAATCAAGTATACTAATGTCCCCCCGATTACCATACCGATAATAAAAGCTATAAAAATAATTTTATTGCTGTTTTGAGATTTTTGTTGTTTTATAGGTGGGGGCGTTGTTTTTTTTACGGCACCTCCTTTAACATAAACGTTAATAGGTTTTGATGATACGGTTTTTAGAGAAGTTCCATTAAATTCTTTTAACTTAAATGCCCCAATTGTATAATTCGTATCAGATATTACCGTAAAATTTTGTTCAAGGGTGCCGCATAGCTTTTGATTTTTTATATATGTTTTTAAAGAGGGGATATTTTTATAAACCGATGCGTTTTTTATTTTTAAATCAAATTCTTTCATATCAAGAAAATCCCCGCAACCGCTTAACTTTAAATAAACATTGTTTGGTTTATTAGCTTCAACTACGTTGTTTGCTTTTACGCTTATATTAAAATCACCGAATACGGAATCTTTTGGAATAGGTTTTACTTTAATATTTAGTTTATTGGAATAAATAGTTTGATATTTCATACTTGTCATAGTAAAAAAAGGATCGCCAAAGAGTTTTTCTTTTATAAGGTGCCCGATTTTTGCGCTGATAGGACCGATTGTAAAGTCCCCCGCTTTTTGTGGAATTATTAAAAAGTCGTATTCTATTCCATTTGGTAAATTTTGTTTTGAAATTTCTTTTAAATAAAAATTTTCGTTTTCAGGACTTTGTATCTGAACGGTATCGATGTTTTTTTGTTTTGTAAATTTAATTCTTAAAATCGCACTTTCACCTATATATAAATTTTTTTTTGAAATATTTAAATCGAGTTCATAATCGCCTTTTGTCTGTTTAGGAGAAACTACTTCGATTTTTACAGGTTTTGTTTTATAAATTTTGCCGTCAATTTTTACATTAAAAGAAGGAATAGTTATATTTTTATCAGGAGCTATTACAAATGTTTTGGATACGCTTTCTTTTACCTCTCCGTTTATTACCATTATATTATTGTTTATAGAAGTTCCGAGCACAGGATATCCTGCGATTTTAGAAGGGTTTGGAAACTCAATCTCTTTTCCTTTTGCGGTCAGGGTAATCAGTACTTCCTCGTTTGGCAAAATTTTGGTTTTGTTTACCTGAATATGTAAGTTCGCCGCAAAAACTATTAACGGCATTAAAAATAAAAATATTCTCATTAATCGCTCCTTAAAGGTATCAAAAGTGTATTAAACTCTAAATTTCTTAAAATTTTATGAAAATAACGCTCTCTTACATCTTTTGTTTTGTTTGAATCTTTAGTTTTTATGTTTTGAAACTTTTTAATTTTATTAAAACTGCCTTCTTTTTTTAACTCGTTTTTTTGCGCGGGGTTATTGTTTTGAGATGTTTTTTCTTTTGAAATTTTTTTATTCTTTTCATTTGTTTGAGTTTGCTTGGAATTTTTTTTCTTTTTTTCTTTTTCATTTTTAGTCTGTTTTTGGGAAGAACTTTTTTTCTTTTTTTCTTTTTTATTTTTTTTCTTTTCTTCTTTTTGCTGAGGTTTTTGTTTTAATAGCTTTTTTAAGAGATTTAAGTTATATAAAGCGTCTTTGTCTTTTTTTATTTTAAGTGCTTTTTCATAATATTCAATTGCTTTTTGATAATTTTTTAGTTTTACGTATGTGTTACCTATATTGTAAAGTTTATTAAATTCCAGGTTCTTGTCTTTAATTTTTTTATAAAGTTCAAGTGCTTTTTTATAATCGCCTGCTTTATAATAGCTGTTTGCTGCGTTATAAAGCGCTTTATCATTTTTTATTTTCAGATATTCCTGGGCGGCTTTTTTGTATTGTTTATTACTAAAATATTCATCTGCTTTTTTTATATGAAAATAATTAAAAGCAAAAAGAGGAATAAAAATGAATAAAATTAAATATTTCATTTTTTAAACCTTATAGAAATTGAACCTATGAAGAAAAGCAAAATACCAAATAAAAGCGGAAAATAAAAAAGCTCTAAATTGTCTTTTATTTTGATTGTTTTGTTTTTTGAGTGTTTGTTTATCTGAGTTAGGATTTCTTTTATATCATTGTTTGAATAGGTGAATTTTATGCCTTTACTCGGCAGGGTTTGGCTATTGCAAGGGGTTAGTGCGAAAATATAGGATATTGTGTTTTTTTTATCGAAATATTTTTCGCTTATAGTCAGTTTTATACTTTTTTTTGAAAGTCTATTGGCATTCAAAAACGCTAAATCAAAATTGGGCTCGGTTTTAAAAAGATTTTTTTTATTGATATGTTTTAAAAGATAAATAATAGAATCATAATCGGTTGTAAAAGGAGAAATTAAATAACTTTTATCCATAACAAGAATTACGCTTACATTTTGTGTGGTAAAGTTTGAAAAAAGTTTTTCAAGTTTTGATATCGCCGCTTCAAATCTGTTGGGATAAATATCTTTACACGCCATCTCTTTTCCACCGCTTAAAAGGATTATAACATTTGAAGAATTTATTTTAATTGCGGTCTCTTTTTTAGGGATTACGGGTCTAGCAAGAGCTAACACTATAAAAATAAAAGCGATTAAAAACACAAAGAATCTCTTTTTTTTATTAAATTTCGTATCGATTACTATTTTGTCTATTATCTTTTTGCTAAAGGGCAATTTTTTATTTTTTATTAAAAAAATAAAAGGAATAACTAAAAAAAATAAAAAAGCTTGCGGGTTTAAAAATTCCATATGTTTCTCCTGTATCTTACCAAAAATACCAGATATAAAACCGCCGCAAATATCAAAGGATATATATAGTAATATGTTTTTATATAAATAGTTTTGTTTTCAAGATTTGATTTCTCAAGCCTGTTTATTTTTTCAAAAATTTTTTTTAGCTGTTTTATATCCGTTATATGAAAAAACTTTCCGCCTGTGGAAGAACTTATTTTTTGCAAAGTCGATTTATTTACGTTTAATCCGAGCCCTATCGAATAGACTTTTATATTTTCTTTTTTTAAACTCTCAATAGTGACATCAAGAGGTGTTATGCTTGCGTTATCCTGTCCATCGGTTACGAGAATAATGATTTTGGATTTGGCGTGGGAGTTTTTAAAAAGCGTTTTACTTAAAAAAAGCGCGTCATACATTGCCGTACGGCCTCCGGCAATTGAGACAAATATTCTTTGTAAAATTTCTTTAAAACTTTTCTTATCAAATGTAAGCGGGGATGCTATATAAGCGATATTACCAAATATTACAAGTCCTATCCGGTCATTTTGGCGTTTTTTAGCAAACTCCCAAACTATTCTTTTAGCATTTTCGAGTTTGTTGTTTTCATTCATAGACCCGCTTGTATCTAAAACGGTGACAATATCATATCCGTAATTAGAATTGTTTTTAATGATTTTTATTTTAATGGGACTTGATAGGGCTGTTGTTAATAATATAATTATCAATATCTCAAGAAGAGGAATTTTTTTTATTTTATAAAAAGGTTTTACATAAGGAAATATAAGACTTTCAATATTGGCAGGGCATTTTATCTTACAAAAAATATAAACAGGAATTAAAATAAAAGCAAAAGGAAATTCAAAACTCATTTTATTCTCTTTATAAAATCAATAATTTTTTCTTTTGTTTTTTCATCAAGAGGAGGCACTTCTTTTTTATATTTATAAGTTTCAAGCATTTTTACTATTTCTTCATACTCTTTAATATTATTTTCTGTTACAAAAGCCTTAGCAAGTGACGTAAACATATAAGCTGTTGTTTTTGAATCGTTAAACGGTAAATTTTTAAGCTGTTTTAAAAGCGTTTTTTTATAATTCTTCTTTTTGTTTTTTAAATAAAGCGCAATTAACATTAATGCTGTTATAATAATTAATACACTTACAGATAGAAAAATATACCACCATATGTCAATAATTTCAGCGTTTGGCTTTATATCACGTATAGGAATATTCATTTTACAAGCTCCGCAAGTTTTATATATGCTTCTTCATCTGTGTAAATTTTGGTAAATTTTATTTTTTCTTTTTTTAAATAGTTTATAAATTCTTTATCTAATGCTTTAATTTCTTTTTTATATTTGTTTAATGTTTCTTTTTCAAAAAAAGTATGTTTTTTATTTAAAGTTACAGGGTCTATTAAATCTATTTCTCCTAAACTGCTAGGATTTTCTTCAAATTTGTCTCTTACCCATATGACAAAAGTTTCATGTTTTAATTTTTTTATAGGAGGATGCTTATAAAAATCCCCTATCAAAAATAGAAGTGATTTTTTATATTTGTTAAGATAAGAAATAAAATCAAATTCGTAATCTTTTCCAAGATAATCAAATTTATATACTTTTTCTATAAAATAAGGAATCATTTTAATCTGTTTTGTGGGTTTAAAACTGTAAATTTTATCTGCTATAATATGTAAAGAAACTTTATCCGAATATTTAACGCCGCTGTATCCGAGTATTCCGACAATCTCAGATATGAATTCGCTTTTTAATCTTTTAGTGCCGAAATGAATACTTCCGCTTCCAAGGACTGCGATTATTATATTAATTTCTCTTTCTTCTTCAAATTCTTTTACGTAAGGTTTTTGAAATTTAGCACTTATTTTCCAGTCTATTTTTTTTGTATCTTCTCCATAAATATATTCTCTAAGTTCTTTAAAATCAAGGCCGCTTCCTTTGAATTTTGAAAGATGTCTTCCTTGAAGTTTGTCAAAAACGACTTTTTTTGATTTTAAAATTATTTCTTTCATGGAACCGGTATAGCTTCTAAAACTTTTTTTATAATATCATCTGCGGTTATTTCATCAGCTTCGGCTTTATAGTTTAGTATTATTCTGTGTCTTAAAACATCAGGTGCCACTTCTATAATATCAAGTGGCGTTACATAATCTTTGTTTTTAAGCATTGCGTTAGCTTTAGATGCTTTTACCAATGAAATCGTTCCTCTCGGACTTGCACCGTATTCTATATATTCTTTTAATTCTTCACTCGGATTTCGTGTATAGTTGATAATCTTTGCGATATATTCGATAAGTTCTTTATCTATATGTATGTTTTTCAATCTGTTTTGAAATTCTTTTATATCGTGTTGTGTTAAAAGAGGTTTTATAACCGGTGGATTTTCAAGTAGTTCGATTATTTTTATTTCTTCTTCTGGAGTATTATAACTTACAATCGTTTTTAATAAAAACCTGTCAAGCTGTGCTTCAGGGAGAGGATACGTACCTTCTTGCTCTATAGGGTTTTGTGTTGCAAGTACGATAAAAGGCTCTTGTAATTCAAATGTCTCATCTGCTATAGTCACCTGTTTTTCTTGCATGGCTTCTAAAAGGGCGCTTTGAACTTTGGCAGGAGCTCTATTTATTTCATCCGCTAAAACAATATTGGCAAAAATAGGACCTTTTTTTATTTGAAACTTATTGGTTTTTGGGTTGTAAATTTCTACTCCTATTATATCGCTTGGCAGTAAATCCGGAGTAAATTGAATTCTTTTAAAAGTGAGGTCACATAATTTGGCAAGTGTTTTTACAGCGGTTGTTTTAGCAACTCCCGGAACTCCTTCTATTAAAATATGTGAATTAGTTATTAATGATATAAGTAAGGAATTTATTAAATTTTCATGGCCTATTATATTTTTTTGTAGTTCTTTTTTTAATATTTGTAACTTTTCCATAAGAATTCCTTTTGTTTTGTGTATTATATTCTTATATAGTTAAAAATAAATTAAGTAAAAAAGCGGCAATTTTGGGGAACTTTTAGAAAATTTTAAAAATTTTTGATTTTTTTTCGAAAAACTCTTGACAGAAGGAAAGAAATATAATATACTTTCAATCCCAAAACGGGAAGGGCACTT
>JAMOTL010000029.1 GCA_027062285.1 Nautiliaceae bacterium | reverse complement strand
GCAATAGGTACAAACAGAAATCATTAATGCCCTTTTTTTGACTAAATATATCTTATTTTGCCACTTTTTGCAATAGTTTATCCTGTAAACTTACAGGCAACATATTAAAGAATTTAATTAAATAATATAACCTTTTTGGAAACGCATATTCTTTATAATTTTTTTCGATGGCTTTTTGAATTCTATCAACTCCCTCATCAAGTTCCATTAAAAAAGGCATATAAAAATCATTTTTTTGGGTCATATCCGTCTTTATAAATCCAGGAAGTATATTTATTACCTTTATATTGGGGGCTAAAAGATTTCTTAACGACTGGGCATATGAATTTAAAGCTCTCTTAGAGGCACTGTAAGGCATAGAGCTTGGTGCCCCCACAAGAGATGCCAAAGATGAAATTAAAACAATCTTTCCTCTTTTTCTTTTTTGCATATCAGGAACAATTCCCTCAAGAAGAGCATGAACGCTTAAAAAGTTAATATCCATCGTCTTTTTAAAATCTTCAAACGGAGTAAATGAAGGAGAATGCGGAAGGGAAATTGCCGCATTACATATCACCATATCTATATTCTTTATTTCTTTCCCAAACTTTCTTACCGACTTTAAATCACTTAAATCCAAAACGACCGGTTTCACATTTTTAAATTCCCCGGCCAAACTCTCAAGCTTATTTCCATCTCTGGCTACAGCATATATTTTATCCGCTTTTTTTGAGTATCTTTTGACAAGTTCTCTTCCGATACCCCTGCTTGCACCTGTTATAATTATATTCAAAAAGGCTCCTTTATGATGTTTGTACTTTCAAAAATCTTTACATATCTATTTTTACCACCGGGCATATTCATTATTATATTATTAATCGCCGGCTTTATGGCAAAAAGATTAAAATGGATTTTTTTCACCGCCTCGCTCTTTTTATATCTTATCTCAATCAAACCGGTATCAAACTTACTATTACATCCACTTGAGTCATTTGTTTATCAAGACAATATAATACCAAAAGCCGTAGTAGTTTTAGGTGGAGGAGTAAATCCGAAAGACCCTCTTCATGCTAACAGTGAAGCTTTCAAAAGAGAGATATACGGACTTCTTTTGTCAAAAAAACACAACCTTCCGTTTGTTTTTACGGGCGGAGGAATAGATAAAGAAGCCGAATTCGTTAAAAAAGACATTGAAAAAATTACGGATATTTGCGAATGTGATATAAAAAGTTACTATGAATCACTATCGGCAGACACTTATCAAAACGCAAAATTCACTTCCCTGCTTTTCGAAAAAAACCATTTACAAAAAGAGATTTATTTAGTAACAAGCGCTTATCATATGAAAAGGGCCACAATTCTTTTCAAACATTTCGGATTTAAACTGATCTCAAAACCGGTAGGATTTTATACAAAACCTATAAATTCCGTATGGGATTTTTTTCCAAACGAAGGAAATTTTCATCATAGTTACAAAGCGATTCATGAATATTTCGGTCTTCTTAGTTTAAAATTAAGAGGCCTTTAAATTTTTTCTCACGAAATTTTCAAATTCCTCTTTTGGCATAGGTTTTGCGAAATAATAACCTTGAAAATAATCTACTCCCAAATCTGTTAATATTTTAAATTGAATCTCCTCCTCCACACCTTCGGCAACGGTTTTAATATTTAAGTTTTTTGCCATATCTATAATTGTTTTTACATAAATTTTACCATCATCTGTAGTAATTTCATCCACAAACGATTTATCTATCTTAAGAACGTCTATATGAAAGTCTTTTAAAACAGAGATTGATGAATATCCCGTTCCGAAATCATCCAAATTGATTTTAAGTCCCATCTTTCTTATAAGATTCAAAAGATGAATGGCTCTGTGTTTATCTTCAATAAAAACCGATTCCGTTATTTCCATTTCTAGTCTGGAAGTTTCCGGAGCAAAAGTGTTTATAATATTTTTAAAATCCCTTAAAAATCCTTCATGTCTCATTTGAACTACAGATACGTTAAAAGCTATGGAAACTGTTTTAAGAAATTCGTCTTTTTCCCACTCTTTTACTCTTTTAGAGCACTCTTTTATAACCCAGTTGCCTATTTGATAAATAAGACCGCTTTTTTCAGCTACCGGAATAAATACTCCGGGACTGATTATTTTACCGTCTTTTTTCCACCTGATAAGAGCTTCAGCTCCTATTACTTTTTGATTTCTATCTAATTTAGGCTGATAGTAAAGTTCAAATTCATTATTCTCCAAAGCTTTTTTGAGTTGATTTTTTATAATAAATTCTTCATTTAGTTTTTCTTTAACCTCTTTATTGAATATAACGAAAATATTTTTTCCTTTTTTTTTGGCTTCATGCATTGCCATATCCGCGCTTTTTAGAAGCTCGTCAAAACTTCTTCCATCATTGGGATATATAGACACTCCTATACTTGCCGAAGTCATAATCTCCTGTTCTCTTATTATCCATTTCTGTTCCAAAATTTTTAGGAGTTTATTTAATCTGTTTTTAATATCAAATTCATCCTCACAGCCTTTCAACACCAAAACGAATTCATCTCCTCCGACTCTTGTTACGACTTCTCCTTCGTTTATAAATTTTTTCAGAGATTCCGAAACTTCAATAATAAGTTCATCCCCCACACTATGCCCGTAAAAATCATTTATCTCCTTAAAATTATCCAAATCCACAAATACCAAACAAAATTTCTCATGGTTTTTCTCTATCAGTTCTTTTATTTTATCAGCTAAAAACTGTCTGTTACCAAGCCT
>JAMOTL010000028.1 GCA_027062285.1 Nautiliaceae bacterium | reverse complement strand
TATGCCCGTAAAAATCATTTATCTCCTTAAAATTATCCAAATCCACAAATACCAAACAAAATTTCTCATGGTTTTTCTCTATCAGTTCTTTTATTTTATCAGCTAAAAACTGTCTGTTACCAAGCCTCGTCAAATGATCGGTAATTGTAAGTTTAAAACGTTTTTTATATCGTTTAATTCTTTAATAAAAAGCTTTTTAGGTTCAAAACCTTTCCTTTTAGCATATTCTCTTAGTTCTATTAAAGGATTTGTTAAATATTTTTGAATAATATAATTAAATAAAACAAATACTACAATCAAAAGAAACATATAAGTAGTAAGATATTTAAATTTCAGATTACCGAACAATTCTTTTAATTCTTCTTTATTTAAGAAAATAAAAAGATTGTATTTTATTTTCTTCCCGTTATCATACACATAAATTGGAATTTCATATGCTTCTTTTTCCATCAAATCTTTCAAAGTAATGTTATAAATGTTATGTTTTACATTATCTCCTGAAGGGATGGATAATTTCGCATCCCCGGATATAAACAAAACCTTATCGTTTTGACTTAAAACAAATCCTTTTATAAGTTCGTTTTTAGCTATTTTTCTGTCAAAAAGAGGTCTTAGAGAATATATATCTTTATTAGAATTCAAATATTTACCTGCTATAAAACTGCTCTCAAGCAAATCTTTTTTTATATTATCTTTTATTACAGCTACCAATTTATCTCTTTGATCAATATAAATAAAATAAAAAAACAGAGTTAAAACAGCAACAATAATTAAGTTCAGCAATAAAATAAAATGTTTAATTTTCAATTAAATCCTCCGTTTCAATTCCGTTTTCTTCAAGTAACTTTAATAACTCAGAAGACGGATTGTTTATCCATTTTATATTTTTTAAATCGGACTTAAAATCTTCATAAGAATAATTAGTGTAATAATTTTTTATTTTTTCATATACTTTTCGAGGATGGATTTTTATTTCCAAAACGGCTTTGTCTATATCTTTTTTTAATTCTTTAAATCTTTTTTTATCCAAATATCTTTTGTCTATAAAAAGAGCGTCTATAACCAATAAATCTTTATCCGTTTTTGTAGAAGTTATCTCTTTAAAACCTTTTTCTTTTAAAGAAATGTCATAAGGTGAATAAGTAATAATCAATAAAGGTTTTTTCATATCATAATCGTTTTTGATTATCTGCTGCTGATCGGCATTGTGAAGTACTAATTTATTTTTATCTATAAAGTGTTTTTTAATAAAACTTTTTAATAATAAATAATTTACGGAATCTATTTCCAGATAAACGTCTATTTTTTTCGCTTTTTTTAATTCATCTATAGAAACGTTTGAGACTATTTTATCACCTCCGTATGATTTATCTAAAAGTATTACGGGAGAGACTTTTTCTTTTATTTTTTCATATTCGTAATTAGTAGCGGCAAGACCGTTAACCAGTCCGTTTTGATATAAATCCAGACTTTCGCCAAGAGATACTGTTCTTATTAATCTTATATTTTTATTTTTAAGCCAACCTTGTTCGTTTGCGTAAAATAAAGGAGCATATCCTATCCATTCATTAGCAGCAATACTTATTTCCCTGTTTTTTTCACATCCAGAAAAAAATATCATAATCATCAGAAAAAATATTACTCTTAATTTCATTAAAACTCCTTTATATAAAGACCAAGGCGACTCCTATAAATAAAATCGATGTTACAATAACCAGATATGCTACTTTTTGCGGATATAAATTAAACAACGCCGCAAGATTTACATTCGTCACAGCCAAAGGTGTCAGAACTTCAAGCAAAACTGTTTTAAAAAAAATCGGCTTTAAATTAAAAAACTTTAATACAAAAAAAGCAACAAAAGGAAACACCAAAAACTTATTAATCAAAACGATAAAAGTAAGTTTAAAACCTACTTCTTTTATTTTTATGTCCGCTACATAAATTCCGAATATCAACAGCTGAACGACTATTGAGGCAAAAGCCCCCATTTGAAGAATTTTCATAACTTCTTCACTAAATTCAACCCCTGACACATTTAACCCCAAAGCTAAAATCCCAAACCATAAAACAGGTATTTTTATTATTTTTTTTAATGCCTTTTTAAAAGAATATTCGCCCTTGGCAAAGAAAAAAATACCGAATGAATAAATAAAAAATATATTGGCTAAATTTATCATAGTGGCAATTGCCGCCCCCACTTCTCCAAATAGGGCATAACTTAAAGGAATCCCAAGATTTCCGGTATTTCCTATAAGAGGAGTTAAAAAGGCTATAATTTTTTCTTTTTTATCCGTTAAAAACACAGAAAATAAAAAAGTAAAAATCAAAGCGGCAAATACAGCGACAATATATGCAACAGGAGAAATTATCAAATCATAATTTATCGGAATAAGCATTATACCCCAGAGGGTAAGAAAAGGCTGAAGAAAATAAGTCGAAAGAATTACTAAAGTTTTACCGTCGATTTCTTTAAAAATTTTTTTGGCAAAAAAACCTATAACGATAAAAAGGTATATCCCAAAAACTGTTAACAAACATTACTCTTTTATAAATTTTAAAATCTCTTCTTTTATCGCTTCTTTTGGAATTACGTTTTCGTTTACGATATCTTTTTCAAAAAGTTCTCTTATAACATCAGGAGCTTTTACATCATAATGAGCTTCGATATACGCTATAGCGTCTTTATCGGAAATTGTGTTTTCTTCAAGCTCCGCAATTTCTCTGTTTATATCTTCACCTGTCAAGGCATAATAAATACTTGGAGCAAATTTCGTCCATTCGGCTGTTGAATAAGCCACCGTATATTTATTAAGTTTTCCTTTTTCTTTTAAGGTTTCATACGCTTTTACAGCCGTGGCGGTATGAGGGTCCATCAGATAATTTTCTTCATTTGCATATCTTTTAATAATTTCTTCACACTCCCCGTCAGTCGCAAAATCGGCTTCAAAATCTTCCTGAACGGCTTTTAGTTCTTCAGGAGTCAGTTCAAAATAACCTTTCTCTTCGAGTGAATTCATAAGCTCTTTTGTTCTCTCTTCTCCGAATTTATCAAATATCATTCTCTCAACGTTGCTTGATTTAAGTATATCCATAGCAGGAGATATGGTTTTTATCAGTTTTTTATCCCTTAAATCGTATCTTCCGTATTTAATAAGTTCATAAAGAACGTTGTTTTTGTTTGAAGCAATAACTATTTTATCAATCGGAAGTCCCATTTTCTTAGCATAATATGCTCCAAGAGCATTACCGAAGTTTCCGCTTGGAATTATTACATCGATTTTATCTCCCAAAATTATTTCCCCGTTTTCAATAAGTTTCAAATAACTCCAAAAATGATAAATAATCTGGAAAATAATTCTTCCGAAATTTACGCTGTTTGCGGCTGAGAGTTTCATTCCGGCCTCATCAAGCGTTTTTCTAAAATCATCATCTTTCAAAAGGCTTTTCAAAGAAGTCTGAGCATCGTCAAAATCCCCTAAAATTCCAAGAACTTTTTCGTTTTTGGCATCGGTCGTAACCATTTGGAGTTTTTGAACCTCACTCGTTCCTTCATGAGGATAGATACACACTACTTTTATATTCTCTTTGTTTTCAAACGTTTTAAGCGTAGCAGGTCCCGTATCTCCCGAAGTTGCCGCCATAATAAGATAATTTTCATTTTTTTGTTTAGCAAGAGCGGATAAAATTACTCCAAAAGGCTGAAGAGCCATATCTTTAAAAGCACGGGTCGGTCCGTGCCAAAGCTCGGCAATACTCAAATCGCTTTTTACTTTTACCACAGGTACAACGTCCGGATCGTCAAAATTTCTCAAATATGTATATAGAGCCTTATTTATCAATTCTTTGTCAATATCTATCTTAAAAAGAGACAATATCCCTCTGGCTATATGTCTGTAAGTCTTCTCATCCTGCGGGTCAAGATATCTGATTAAAAATCTTTCATCAATTTTTGGAAGTTTCTCAGGTACATAAAGACCTCCCTCTGGTGCCGCCGGATTTAAGATAACTTCGGAAAATTTCTTTTTTTCTTGCGTTCCCCTTGTTCCGATAAACTTCATATTAAGCCTTTTTTATTGAAATTTTACTATAATTTCATTAAAAAGGACAAAAGTGACCCCTTTTCATATCCACAGCGATTATTCACTTCTTCATTCATCGCTTAAAATAAAAGACCTTATTAAAAAAGCAAAATCTCTTGGATATAAAAGCCTTGGAATAAGCGAACTTGACAACCTATTTAGCGCAATTGAATTTTATGAAACATGTAAAAAAGAAGAGATAAATCCAATAATCGGTATGGACGTTTTGGTTAATAGAGATGAAAACGTTCACAGAATGGTACTTGTGGCAAAAAATTACGAAGGTTATAAAAACCTTATGTATTTAAGTTCTATTTCGTATCTTTACCATATGAACGGCGACAAAGCGATTTTGCCTTATGAAGAGCTTATAAAAAATCAAAACGATATTGCGGTAATACTTCCTATGAGAGAAAGTGAAATCGGCTTTCATCTTAATATTTTAGACGAAGAGAATATTTTAAAAGGGGCTGAAGGATATAAAAAAGCGTTTGAAATAGCACAAATACTCAAAAATGACATAAATGAATTATATTTTGAAATAAGAAGAGATAATTTTAAAGAAAAACTTATAGAAGAAGATTTAATCAAACTCTCTGGCGAACTAGACATCCCGCTGATTGCCTCAAGCAACATTTATTATTTAAACAGACTCGATTATATCTACAAAGACGCACTTGAATGTATAGAAGAAAACAAACAGTTTGACGATATACACAGAAAATTCGACATAGGAGAATATTATTTAAAATCACCTGAAGAATATGAGACAATTTTTGCCGATATTCCTGAAGCTTTACAAAACAATAAAAAACTTTTTGAAAATATACATATTGACATCCCTCTTGGAAACCCCACCCCCCCTACTTTTAAATTTACCGAAGAATACGCAAAAAAAGAAGGTTTGGATATAAAAAGCGATGTCGAATATTTCGAATATAAATGCTGGCAGGGACTTGAAAAGAGACTAAAAAAAATTCCTGAACATTTACACGAAGAATATAAAAAACGCTTACAATATGAAATAGATATTATTAAACAGATGAAATTCCCGGGATACATGCTGATAGTATGGGATTTTATCAACTACGCAAAAGACCCGAGCCGCCACTTAAGAGGAGACGGAAATAAAATACCCGTGGGGCCCGGAAGGGGAAGTGCCGCCGGAAGTTTAGTAGCGTACGTGCTTGAAATTACCAATATAGACCCTTTAAAATACGGACTTTTATTCGAGAGATTTTTAAATCCGGAAAGAGTCTCAATGCCTGATATCGACGTCGATTTTTGTCAGGAAAGAAGAGATGAGGTAATAGAATATGTCCAAAAAAAATACGGACACGAAAACGTAGCTCAGGTAGTGACTTTCGGTTCGCTTCTTGCCAAAGGTGTTTTAAGGGATGTGGCAAGAATATTCGGAATAGATTATTCAACCGCGGATAAATTCGTAAAACTAATCCCGGACCAACTTGGTATTACCCTTCAAAAAGCAAAAGAACTTGAACCTAAAATCAAAGAGATAACCGAAGACGACCCTCTTTATAACAGACTCTATTCGTTCGGCGAAGCTCTTGAAGGTTTAAAAAGAAACACAGGTAAACACGCGGCGGGCGTGGTTATAAGCGATACGAAACTCTGGAACAAATCCCCTCTTTACAAACAGGACGAACACGATGAATTTCACACAACCCAGTATTCATTAAATTATTTAGAACCAGTCGATTTGATTAAATTCGACTTTTTGGGACTAAAAACCCTGACCGTTATAGACAAAGCAGTAAAATTTATAAAAGAAAATCAAAAAAAAGAAGTAAATGTCGATGATTTGACGCTTGACGACCCGGAAGTGTTTAAATTAATTCAAAGCGGAAAAACTTTAGGACTATTTCAGATAGAATCAGACGGTATGCAGGATTTGGCAAAAAGATTAAAACCTACCAATTTCGAAGACGTAATCGCAATGCTGGCTCTTTACCGCCCGGGTCCTATGGATGCGGGAATGCTTGATGACTACATAGAAAGAAAACACGGAAGAAAACCGATAAGCTATTTTTACGACGAATTTGAAGAAGTTTTAAAACCTATTCTTGAACCGACATACGGAGTTATCGTTTATCAAGAACAGGTTATGCAAATCGTTCAGGCGATAGGCGGCTTTTCTTTAGGTGAAGCCGATATCATAAGACGTGCTATGGGTAAGAAAAAAGCGGATTTGATGGCAAAATATGCAGAAGAATTCGCAAAAAGGGCACAAAAACAGGGATTTTCATATGAAAACGCAAAAGCTCTTTTCAATTTAATAGAAAAATTCGCCGGATACGGTTTTAATAAATCCCATTCCGCAGCATACGCCATGATTACATATCAGACGGCATATCTAAAAAAATATTTCTCTACGGAATTTTTCGCCGCACTTTTAACATACGAAGCGGACAATACCGACAAAATAGCAAGATACATTGATGAGGCAAAATCCTTAGGTATTGAAGTCCTGCCTCCCGACGTTCAAAAATCAAACGCCCAGTTTACACCCGTAGAAGATAAAATTCTTTTCGGACTCAGCGCAATTAAAGGAGTTGGGGCAAAAGCAATTGAGAGTATCGTCCAAAACAGACCGTTTAAAGACTTGGAAGATTTTATATTAAAAATAGATACGAGCAAAGTCAATAAAAAAGTGCTAGAACAGCTGATAAAAT
>JAMOTL010000027.1 GCA_027062285.1 Nautiliaceae bacterium | reverse complement strand
AAGAGATGAATATATCGACATAAGAGGCGTACTTCCCCAGATAAAAGTAGCCCCTATCATTTCAAAAAGTCCTTTTTTTTCTTTGTTCATCTCAGTTTCCTTAACGATAAATTATAATCATAAAAAAGTTTTAGCCATTTATAATTTCTTTTAACATTTCTATCTACAATGTATCTACAATCCTTAACTGGATTCTCTTTATAAATTGAATCAGGAAAAAAGAAAGAAAATATGAAACCTAAAAATTTACTCCCTAATGAAGTATGATTTTTATAACAGGCCTCAAACATTTTTTTATACGTTTTTCTTGCGTTTTTAATATCGTTTTTTACTAAATAAAGATTTAAAAGCATTGCGTTTTTAAAAAAAGTATCGCTGTTGCCACTATATTTTATTTTTACTTTTTTTAGCTTTTCAATAGCTGCGTCTATATCAAAAATTGCAAGATAATAAGTTGAATTTTTAGGCATAAATTTGCAATATTCAATATCAAGAGGTTCTTGCCAAAAAATTTCATTTTCACACAAATAACCTTTTAAAAAACCATCATCCGTAATTCCTATCGCCCTTTTTAAATCAAAAGAATCAAGTGAATATAGTTTTTTCTTATCAAAGATATCTAAAAATTTTAAGCCGTAATGTTTATAAAACCTCCTGTTAAGTTTCCAAAAATATTTCTTTGCAAAAACTTTTTTATCTTTTACGAAATAATCAAGCTTTTCAAACTCTGCTTTGTTTGCAAGTTCGATTAACACCCAATCCGGGACTTTGGCGTAAGGCTTTAACAATTCGGCAATTTTTTTAAAATCTTTCGTTTTTAAAACAACATCATATCCGTACTTTGCAAGTGATTTTTCTTTTTGAAGCATTTTTTTTGCTTTTTCAAAATCACCGTTTTTCAAAGCTTCTTTAAATTCTTCTACATTAGTTTTATACCCTTTGCAATTAACATTATACAAATACGAATAATCGGGCATTTTACCGGTGAGAATAAATTTTTCCATATCCTCAAAGGAAAAAAATCTTCTATTACAGCATATAAACGATTTTTTCTTTATCTCTTTGTCGCATATGATGTCAACGGTATCGATAACCTCGTATTCATATGTTTTACCGTTATATTTATAAACTGCTCCAAATAATAAAACCGAGAAAATCAAAAATACTATCTGTTTCATTTTTCATTTTTCACTGTTAACTTTTCACTAAAATCTTTTGCCCTTTCCACTTCTCCGATAAGTGCCAAATAACACGCGTAAATATTTTCTTCACTGAAGTTTTTTAAAATTTCTTTTCTCTCATAATCCCTTATACTCATTGCTTCGTCAAATTTAACATTTATATCGCCGTATATAAAAATCCCGTGTTCGTTTTTTACTACATTCTTGGCGTCAAACTTGTCATGCTTTGCGATTACCCTTATAATTCCGACACCTTTTTTAATCAAATCGTTTAACTTCTCATAAACTTCTTCGTCAAACACGTCCACAAATATATCTTCTTTAAAATATTTCTCTTTAGGATAATAAATCGTAACGATAAGGGTTGAGGGACTTAAAGCGGCATAAATATGCGTAATATCGGCATTAAATTCCAATACTTCACCCGAATGGAGAGTTTTCATATTATCAACGCTTCCGACTTTCACATCTCCTTTTAAAACATATATCCTCTCAACCGCTCCGGCGAAATGGGGCTTTGCTATATACTCAGCCCCGCTTTTTAAATTCATTTTATAACTCTCAAATTCATCCGTCTTTTCTATTAAAACGACACTCACACCATCACCCTTAATCTCACCCTCTCCCACAAGTTCACCAAAAGGCACTCCCAAAACCTCAGCAATAGCCCAGATGGTATTTATAGTCGGATTGGTTTTATTCTCTTCTATTTTAAAAAGCGTCGATTTTGCCACACCAGCTTTTTTTGCAAGCTCGCTTAAATTAAGCCCTTTGTTTTCTCTAAAAAATTTTATTTTCTCTCCAAGTGTCATTTTCGCCCTTTTGTTTCTTTTAAGAAATTATAGCACAATATTTGTTTCTTTACCGAAAATTGATATAATTTTAAAAAAGGCTTCTTGTGAATTTAATTCAGGGAATTGCCACTATCGTAATTACGATTCTTGGAAGCGGCATATTTATCGTACCGGCTCTAAGTGCGACATACAGCGGCTGAACCGCTCTTATTTTATGGTTTGTAATAGCAATTATGATACTGCCTGTTGTGTTTACTCGGCAAAATGTATC
>JAMOTL010000026.1 GCA_027062285.1 Nautiliaceae bacterium | reverse complement strand
TCGGTGAAGAAATAAACGATTATTTGGATAATACTACGGCATTTATTTCATTTGCACAAAGTAAAACACTTCCAAAAGGAAGTAATCAAATGCTTGGAAGCACTGACAGTAAAACCGGTACGTCTATTTGGATCGGTGCGGACATGCCGGGCATTAATGATGCTGACAGATGGGGATTCAATTATGTTCACGGTTCAAAATACTGGAGAAGTATGACATATGCTGAAGATACAATTATAGGAAGTATCGCCGCAACAAGAGGTAATGCTTATGAATTATATTATCATTATCAAATCGTACCTCATTTAACACTTGGAGCAAGAGCTACACTAATCAAATATGATTATTCAGGCAGCAACGCGAGCTTTGGAGCAGATGGTACTCCTATGGATGTAGATAAAGTCTCAGGAATACAAGCTGCCAAGGTAGTAAAAACTGCTAAAGATTTAAGAATTTACATCAGATATAACTTCTAAGATCTTTTATAATAAATTTTTCTTATAAGCCCTTTTTGGGCTTGATTTTTAATACTCATTTAATATAATACACTTGTAACTTCAAAAAAGGAGAGTAGATGTCTGAAATTATAGACTTAAAAAGAAGAAGTTTTCTAAAAGGTTCGGCTGGTGTTGTAGCCGGTGCAGGATTAGCGTCTACTTCCGCGTTCGCTCTAAGTCCATATGAGGATGCGGAAAACGCAAAAGAAAAGAAAATGAAAGAAATCCAAAACGCAAAATACACACCTACGTTTTGTGGTATGTGTGTAAATATGTGCGGTTTTATAGCAAGAAATGTTGATGGCAAAATCACAAAACTCGATCCGAATCCTCTATTTACCAAATCAAGAAACTTTGCATGTGCAAGAGGTAATGCCGGTATCGCAGCGGCTTATGATCCAGACAGATTAAAAGGTCCTATGATAAGAGTAGGAAAAAGAGGAGAAGGTAAATTCAAACAAGTAAGCTGGGAAGAAGCTTATGAATTTATCAGACAAAAAATGGTAAAAATTCTTGATGAAGAAAAAGACAATAGAAGTACTATAGCATTTGGTGCCGGTGCCGGTGCTGAAGAACCTTTATTTGCTACTTTTAAAGACGGTGTTGGAAGTAACAACTTCGTAGACCATTTTACTACATGTTTCGCTCCTGCGTTTATTGCGAATAAATTAACTTACGGCAGCTGGGGAAGTGCTGATTTTGAAAAATCAAAATATGTATTAATGCTTGGTGCTAACAGAGCGGAAGCTATCGTTACTCCAGACACACTTGATTTATTCAGAAAAACTCATAACCGTGGAGCAAAAATAGTATATATTGACGTAAGATATACAAATACTGCCGCTCAAGCAGATGAGTTTATTCCAATCAAACCTGGAACCGATGCGGCATTAATGCTTGCAATGATTCATGAAACAATCAATAAAGGCTATCACAAAACACCTTATAAAGCTGAATATTTAGCTAAATACGCTGACGGTTTAGCTGAACTTGAAGAGTACTTTACTACTGGTGAAGGAGCTAAATATACACCTGAATGGGCGGAAAAAATCACTGAAATACCGGCAGATACAATCAGAAGAATCACAAAAGAATTCAGTGACGCAGCAGAAAAATACAAAGGTGCTGCTAACTGCTATAGAAGTAGAAAATCTACATGGTATTATCAAGACTTCGAATTCAGACGCGCTCAGGCAATATTTAACGCACTTCACGGATGTGTAAACAGACCTGGTGGTGTTTTATTAAACAGAGGTCTTAAAGCTGAAAAATATGAATATGAAGATTTTCCAATTTATGACAATGCTAAACCAAGAATTGATTTAGCACTACTTCCAAAAGGTGAATATCCTATAATCAACCCTGGAAAAGGAAGCTGGCAGATATTCAGAAATACTGTTTTAGATATTAACACTAAATGGAGAAACGGAGAAAAACTTCCAGAAAAAGCATACCCTGTAAGAGGAATGTTTATTTACAGAGAAAATCCTATTCAATCAGTACCTGGTAGAGAACTCACTGAAAAAATGTTCGAAACTATGGATTTGGTAGTGGTTATCGATATCCTTCCAAACGATACCGCTATGTATGCGGACGTAATATTACCAGATACTGTATATCTTGAAAGAACATCGCCACTTAAATCATTCGGAACACTTAGAGAACCTATGATTGGAGCAAGATGGGCTACGTCTAAACCTTTATATAACACTAAACCGCTTTACAATATTATGAAAGAATTAAGCGAAAAAATCGAAAAAGATTTAGCCGCTATTACTTTCAAATATACGTGGGACGCTGATGAATTAGAAGTAGAACTTCCTAAAGATTTCAATTTGGCAAAATATTTAACAGACGATTTTGAAATAGACGAAGAAAAATTAAAAGCCGATATAAAAGACGAAAAACTTGTAAAAGCGATTCTTGAATGGGCGGGAGAAGATAATCTTGATATTTCCACATTCAAATTAAGTTTAGCTTATGAAAAAACTCCGGAAGAATTCAACGAAGAAGTTATGGAAGAAATTTACGGCAAAAAAGCGGCTGAAATTCTAAAAGAATACGGAGTTTATTGGCCTGGTATTGAAAAAGTAATTGAAGAAGGATTAATTGACGAACATCTTAAAGTATTCAAAAAAGACGTTCCAAACAAAAATCAACTAATCTATGAACTATACAAAAAATATTGTACGTTACCGGAAGATTATTGTATCGTTCCTAAAAAAGGTAAATTTATTAAATTTGCTCTTAAAAATATTGCCGGACAAAAATTCAAAAACCCAATCACTGGTGAAACAGACGTAGTAACTGATTTACCAAAATGGCGTGATAGTATGTTTGAAGAACCAGGGAAAGATCAAGTAAGATTGGTTATCGGAAGACACGGATACTTTACTCAAAGTTCACATCCGAATAACTATCTGCTATTAGACTTAATGAATTACAACTATATCTGGATTAATCAAGACCTGGCTAACGAATTGGGGCTTAAATTCAAAGATGAAGTAGAACTTATTAACAGACAAGGTAAAAAAGTAAGAGGAAAAGTATATCCTACAAAAAGAATTAGAAAAGACACAATTTTCGTAGCTACAGGGCTTGGAAGTCAGTCAAAACTGTTTACTCTCGGATATGATAATGGTGTATCTCAGGCTCAAATTGCTGAGGATAGAATAGATCCGTTTATCGGAGCAAGCAGCATGAACGAAACTTTTGTAAAAATAAGAAAGGTGTAAGCCATGGCAAACTACGCAATAGCACTTGAATATCAAAACTGTATAGATTGTAGAGCGTGCGAAGTAGCATGTAAAGACGAAAACGGAGTTATGCTAGGTGCCGACAAACAAAGAATCTGGGTTGGTATCGTAGAAGGCGGTCAAACTCTAGCAGACGTTTTTCTAAACTTTTATCCATCACAATGTAATCACTGCGTTGACGCGCCTTGCGTAACAGTATGTCCTACAGGAGCAAGCCACTTCGTAGAAGGTGGAATCGTAAAAGTAGATTACGATATGTGTATTATTTGTAAAGGTTGTATGGAAGCATGTCCGTATGAAGCGAGATTTGTTGATGAAACAAGACACGCCGTAGATAAATGTACATTCTGTGACGGAAGAATCCAAGAATACGGAACAACTGCTTGTAGTGCGACATGTCCTACAAAAGTTAGAACATTCGGTGATTTAGAAGACGAAAATTCTGATATAGTAAAACTACTTAAAGAAAGAGAGTTCTTCGTGCTTAAAGAAAACGAAGGAACATTGCCTAAACTGTTCTATCTTGTACCGGAAGATGAAGAATACAGAAAAAGAACACTTGGTGAAGGAATTAAAATACATAGATGGGAAGATATCAAACCTTTATATGAAGCAGCTACTCAGGCAAAAAAACCTGAGTGGAAAAAAGCGTAAGGAGCTATTATGGCAGCAAATACACAATATATACAATGTTGTGGGCTTAATATTAAAAAAGTTAGCCTTAAAGAATTGTTATTTAATAAAACTATGCTCATAGCATACGTCCTCCTCGCTATTGGTTTAGTAGGATGGTATGAAATTTTATATTTAAGATGGGCTCATTTATTTGTAAATAATGCAGATGTTATAGCAGCTGCAGGTGGAAGCAGCGAACATTTAAGAGCGGTAGCGGAAGCTCTTAAAGAACAAATTTTTCATCTTGAACACATTGAAGAAGTAAATAAAGCGGAACCATGGGGAGTTTTTGTTACTCAATACGTTTACTTATTATACGGAGGTAGTGCTCTTATCTTTTTAACAGCTTTAATGGAACTTTTTAAAGTAAAAGTTGCTCCAAAAGTTGCAGCAGCACTTATGACTTTCGGTATAGCAATGGTATTTGGCGGTCTTACTTCAATTTTTACAGACTTAGCAAATCAACTAAACATCTATTGGATGATTTTAAATCCTCAGCCACAAAGCGGTATGTGGTTAATGTTACCTCTTTATGGAATTTACATTCCTTTTACATTTATTGAAATTTATTTCTTAATTACAAATAAAAGAGATTTAGCAAGAAAATTGGCAGGTATTTTAGTAATACTCGGTATTATTATAGATCTTGGAGAATTTTATATCCAAGGATTATTATTTAATCTAAATACACCAAGACATCTTTGGACAGATATTCCACAACTTTGGATTTATTTCTTAATCACAGGAGCTTTGACAGGAATCGCAGGAGCAATTATTTTTGCTTTCTTAGGACTAAAAAACAAACCTTATTTTGAAGAATTTATTCAAACCGTATCAAAAATCGGAGTAGTTGTTATTGCTTTAGCAGCAATTTATGAAGTTATTAATTTCTTGGTAGTTGATCCGAAATGGATTAATTTAATTATCGGAGGAAGCCCTATTACGTGGATGTATTGGAGTTGGATTATATTAGGTATAGCCGTTCCTTTCGTAGCATTTTTAACTAAAAATAAAACAGCTGTTTTAATAGGAGCAATTTCAGCAATCATTGGAACATTTTTAATGAGACAGGCATTTATTTATGGTGGAAACATCGTACCTATGACTGACAGATTTGGAAACGGACCTGAAGCTACAGGAATTTATAATCTTGCTGAAATTACACCATGGGCATATGTTCCTCCTCATACAATGGAATGGTTTATAATTATCGGATGTTTAGGACTTGGTATAGCAATTTATGCGATTCTTGACAAACTATTTGATGTAAGAAACATCAACGACAACGTAGATCATTAATCTTCCTGCCCTTTTTGGGCTTTATTTTTAACCTACTATAAATTCGGTATGTATCCTATCCGATTTGAACAATAAAAAAGAAGATGTATAATTTGGCAGGCGATAAGATTTGTTATTTATTCTTAAAATTCAAAAAAACTGCCGCAGTTAATGAATAATTTTTGCATTTTTTGTGTATAATAAATAAAAAAATAAGGAGTCATAATGGCATTAGAAATTACAAAAGATAACTTTGGAGAAATTGTAAAAAACAATAAAATAGTAGTGGTTGATTTTTGGGCGCCATGGTGCGGGCCTTGTAGAATGATTGCCCCAATTATAGAAGAATTAGCGGAAGAATATAAAGATAAAGGTGTTGTAGTTGGTAAAATAAATACTGACGAACAACAAGAACTTGCTATGCAATTCGGAATCAGAAGTATTCCAACAGTTCTATTCATTAAAGACGGAGAGGTAGTCGATCAAATGATCGGTGCGGCACCTAAAAACTTCTATGAAGAAAAAATCAACGCACTACTTGGGGAATAATAATCAAAAGTAAATTTTTTTATACTTTTAGCTCCTTTTTCGGAGCTTTATTAGTAGCAGCTTTCTTCTTTTACTACAATTATAAATTCTCAACATATAAATTTATTGACTTCAACAAAATTGTACTTTATGAAAAATCGGATATTTTTGAGCCAAAAGATGACGAATATTATCTGCTTTTATTTAGTTCAAGAATGTCCGATCTGAATCAACTTATCAAAAAAGTTCCAAAAGATGCGCCGATTTTAGCCATAGATATCTACCAACAAAGGAAAAAATATAAAAATATTATCTATACAACCGCCGGAATTAATACTATAATAAAAATAATTCAATATCTTAATATTTATGAGGTGCCAGTTGTTGTAAAAATAAAAAGATACAATAAAAAACTATACAAACAAGACAGCCCTTTAGAGGTTATCAAATAAAAGGAGAAAACATGTATGACGTAATAATTATAGGAGGAGGACCTGCCGGACTTAGTGCAGGAATTTATTCAAGTCGTCTTGGAGCAAAAACACTTCTTTTGGAAAAATTAACTCCGGGCGGTCAGATAACTTTAAGCAGCGAAATGGAAAACTATCCCGGAATTTGCGAAGTAAAAAGCGGAATAGAGTTTATGGCTTGCTGGCCGGAACAAGCACAGAAATTCGGGTGTGAAATAAAAAGCGAAGAAGCAAGTAAAATAGAAATAAAAGACGGGGAATTTTTAATAACAACACCTAAAAACGAATATAAATCAAAAGCAGTGATAATCGCTACAGGCTCAACTCCAAAAAAAGCAGGTTTTGAAGGAGAAGAAGAATTTGTAGGAAGAGGAGTTAGCTACTGTGCCGTATGTGACGGATTTTTTTATAAAGACAAAATAGTTGCCGTAATAGGCGGCGGTGATACGGCACTTGAAGAAGCTTTATATTTAAGTAAAATTGCCAAAAAAGTTTATCTTATTCACAGACGAGATAAATTTAGAGCAGCCCCTGTTACTCAAAAAAAAGTATTCAATACACCAAATATTGAAATAATTTTCAACGCAACCGTCAAAAAAGTATTTGGAAATCAGTTTGTAGAAGGTATAATTCTAAACTTAAACGGAGAAGAAAAAGAACTTAAAATTGACGGAGTTTTTGTATTCGTCGGTATGAAAGTAAATAATGAACTCGTTAAAGATTTGGTAGAGTTAAATGAATGGGGAGAAGTAAAAGTAAATTTAAAAATGGAAACTTCTCTTAAAGGATTATACGCAGCCGGCGATATAAGAGAAGATAGCGTAAAACAAGTAGTGGCGGCAGCCGGTGATGGAGCGGTGGCAGCCATAAATGCAACAAAATATATAGAAAAGGAAGAAGAATGAAATACGGTATAGTTGGTGCAACCGGAAGAGTCGGGCAATTATTAGTAAAAATTTTAAAAGATAACAATGAAAAAATAGGTGCCGTTATGTTTGAAGGTCCCCAAACAATAGATTTTGATAAAGATACGGTAATAACAAACGATGCTAAAACTCTTCTTGAAAACAGTGATATAGTTATTGATTTTTCAGCTCCTGTAGCTACTGAAAAACTTCTTAAAGCAGCACTTGAAAATCCTAAGCCTTTGGTAATAGCCACAACAGGATTAAATGATCATCAAAAAAATCTGATGATTGAAGTTTCAAAAAAAGCCCCTGTTTTATATGCAACCAACATGAGCTTAGGTGTGGCTATTTTAAATAAATTGGTAGAAATGGTAAGTGAAAAATTAAAAGATTTCGATATTGAAATCGTAGAACAGCACCACAGATATAAAGTGGACGCACCAAGCGGTACAGCTCTTACTCTTGCTGAACATGCGGCACGCGCAAGAGGGCTTGAGCTTAAAGACGTAATGGTTACCGGAAGAAGCGGACATGTAGGCGCCAGAACAAAAGACGAAATAGGAGTATTTGCCGTAAGAGGCGGAGATGTAGTCGGAAGACATACTGTGGGATTTTATAACGACGGAGAATTTTTAGAATTAAATCATACGGCTACCAGCCGTGAAACATTCGCCAGGGGTGCTTTAAAAGTAGCTAAATGGCTTATAAATCAAAAGCCGGGAATGTATTCAATTAACGACGCACTAGGAATTTAAAGGATATAAAATGTGTTCAGTAGTAGGAATTTATGGTAATGAAAATGCCAGCAAACTTGCTTATTATTCTCTTTTTGCCATGCAGCACCGAGGTCAAGAAGCAGCAGGTATAAGTTCAAGCGACGGGGTTCATATACGCACAATAAAAAACAGAGGGCTTGTTACTCAGATTTTCAAAGAAGAACACTTTAATGTTTTAAAAGGAAATATGGCAATAGGACATACCAGATATTCAACTGCCGGAGACGATTCAATATTAGACGCTCAACCGGTATTTGCCAGATACGGACTTGGAGAAATATCTATAGTACATAACGGAAATTTAGTAAATGCAAAAGAAATCAGAGATGAATTAATTAAACGCGGAGCAATTTTTCAAAGCAATATGGATACGGAAAATCTTATCCATTTAATAGCTAAAAACTATCAAAAACCTACTCTTAAAGAGAGAATTATAGATGCCGTAAAAAAAATAAAAGGTGCCTTTTCACTCATAATCCTTTCTCGTAGTAAAATGTTTGTTATAAGAGACCCATTCGGATTCAGACCTCTGTCTATCGGAAAAATAAAATCCGGAGGTTATATCGTCGCCAGTGAAACATGCGCTTTTGAATTAGTAGGAGCGGAATTTATAAGGGATGTAAAACCTGGAGAGATGATTACGTTTGAAAACGGTGAAATTAAAAGTGAAATGATTTTTGAACCGACTCCTAAACAGTGTGTTTTCGAATATATCTACTTCGCAAGACCGGATAGTAACGTTTTTGGGAAAAACGTTTATAGCATTAGAAAACAAATGGGAAGAGAACTGGCAAAAGAACTGCCAGTTGATGCGGATATGGTGGTACCTGTACCTGACAGTGGAGTAGCAGCGGCACTTGGATACGCACAAGAAAGCGGAATTCCTTTTGAGATGGCGATTATGAGAAACCATTATGTAGGAAGAACATTTATCGAACCTACTCAAGAAATAAGAGATTTAAAAGTAAAAATGAAACTCTCTCCAATAAAACACAAAATCGAAGGTAAAAAATTAGTAGTAATTGATGATAGTATTGTCAGAGGTACAACAAGTAGAAGAATTGTCAGAATGTTAAAAGAAGCTGGGGCAAAAGAAGTACATATGAGAATAGCGTCTCCTGCAACTACGGGACCTTGTTATTATGGAGTAGATACTCCAAGCAAAGAAGAGCTAATCGCTTCAAAACTATCTACTGAAGAAATATCAAAATATATTGAGGCGGATTCATTGGCTTATTTATCAATCGAAGGCTTGGTTAAGGCTATCGGAGACAAAAAAGATAATTACTGCTTTGCATGTTTTGACGGCAACTATCCTGTCCTTTAATCTAGACTTTTTTTCTCTTTTTTGTTATAAAGAGGCCAAAAAAGAGGTATAATGGATAAACTTTATACATTTGGAAAATATTTAAAGAAAAAATTTAAAACTAACGTTAAAAAAGTACCTATTTCCATTCCTGGATTTACCTGCCCGAATATTGACGGAACGGTAGCAAGGGGCGGATGTGTTTTTTGCGAAAATGAAAGTTTTTCTCCTAACTTCACAAAAGAAAAATTTACTCTAAACCTGACATCAAAAGAAAACCCTCTTTTAGAAAAACAGCTAAAATCATTGGAATTTCAATTTTTCAACACTGTCCCTGCTCTTAAGAAAATATATGGAGCAAAAAAGTTTATAGTATATTTTCAAAGTTTTACAAATACTTATGCTCCTTTTGATACTTTAAAAGCTCTTTATGAAAAAGCTATTTCTCTACCGGATGTTATCGGAATAAGTGTGGGTACAAGAACTGACAGCATCACGGATGAGACACTTGAATTTTTAAAAGAATTGTCAAAAACCCATGAAGTTTGGATAGAATACGGAATACAGACTTCAAATGATGAAACTTTAAAAAGAATAAACAGGGGACATGATTTTCAAAACGTTGTGAAGACTATAACAAAAACAAAAGAGCTCGGATTAAATGTTTGCGGTCATCTTATTTTCGGACTTCCGGGAGAGACACAAAAAGATATGCTAAAAAGCGTAGAAGATTCTATTGCTTTAAATATAGACAGTATAAAGTTTCATCCTCTTTATGTTACTGAAAACACACTTTTGGCACTTGAATACAAGAAAGGAAACTTCACACCTATAACAGAAGAAGAATATATAGATACACTAGTAAAATCAATAAAAATGCTTCCTCAAACCATATCAATCCAAAGAATGACGGCAGGGACTGAAAATCTTTTAGCACCTGAGTGGTGTAAAAATAAGGCAACACAAATGAGCCATATTCACAAAGCATTACAAAATGCCGGAATAAAACTTAGATGGAGATAAAATGAGTAGGTTTGACCTAGACGCTTTAACTTGGGATGAAAAACCTCGAAGAGTTGAACTGGCAAAAACAGTAGTAAAAAATATTGTTCCATATATTAACAATACTCAAAAAATCTTAGAATTTGGATGCGGTACAGGACTTGTGGGGCTTAATATAGCACCATTTGTCAACGAACTTATAGGTATAGATACATCAAAAGAGATGGTTAAAAAATTTAATGAAAAAGCAAACAAATTAAATTTAAACGCAAAAGCTTATCAAAAAGATACATTTGAAATAGACGAAAAATTTGATGTCGTGGTATCTTCAATGACTCTTCATCACATAAAAGATATCAACAAACTCTCAAAAAAACTTTATGAAATCACGGATATCTGTTTTCTTGCTGATTTGGAAAAAGAAGACGGAAGCTTTCATACAAGAGGAAACGGGGATGTTTATCATTTTGGATTCAGTCTGGAAGAGTTAGAAGAGTATTTTAATGATTGGGAAATAGAATATAAAACAATACATAAGATAAAAAAACATAAAGATTTTCCAGTATTTTTAGCTATCCTTCGCAAAAATTAAACTGATTTTTTGTTTTGGAAATATAAAGAGCTTTATCTGCTAAATGTAAACTCTTTTTAATATCT
>JAMOTL010000025.1 GCA_027062285.1 Nautiliaceae bacterium | reverse complement strand
TGGAAATTAGGACTTAAGTCGTTTTATTATTTAAGAAGCCAGTCTCCTGAAGTTAATGAAGAGGTAATGGACAGAAGCGTTGAGTGTTTTGGATGTCAGTAGTGAAAATGCTAAAAATCGAATCGGATAAAAATTTAATCCGTTTAATCGGAGTTTTAGATAAAAACACCATACCTGATATTTATTTTTTGAAAGAAAAAAAGAATTTAATTATAGATTTAAAAGAAATTAAAAATATTGATTATGAAGGGGCTTTATTTTTAATAGAAATTTCTAAGAGCAATAAACTCATAAACATGTCTTCTTCCGTGAAAGAGATATACGATTTTGTGGGCTCCACTTTAAAAGACTTAAACATTCCGGCTCCTCCTGATATTTTTACTCAAACAAAAGATTATGTTTTAAAAATTATTGATGCGATAAAAGAAAACACATTAAATTTTTTACTTTTTTTCGGGGAGTTTATCTATTTTTTAATTTTTTTAATTACTCATCCGTGGAAATTCAGATTTAAAGAAACGGCGGCGGTTATGGTAAAAGCAGGAGCCGGGGCGCTTCCTATTGTGGGGCTGACTTCATTTTTGGTCGGTGTGGTTATGGCTTATCAGGGGGCAGTGCAGCTTAGTAAGTTCGGAGCTAATATATTTATTGTGGATATGCTTGATATTTCTATGTTCAGGGAAATCGCACCTCTAATTTCAGCGATTGTGGTAGCGGGAAGAAGCGCGTCTTCATTCAGTGCCGAAATCGGGGTTATGAAACTCACAGAAGAGATTGACGCTATGAAAACGCTTGGATTTGAACCTTTTTGGTTTATTGTGATTCCGAGGGTTGTAGCTATGATGATAGCTATGCCTTTGATAGTTTTTTTTGCCGATATGATAGGGGTTTTTGGAGGTATGATAATTTCTTTTATTGATTTGAATATTGGTTTTGATATGTTTTTAGAACGCACGAAAGAGGTTTTGGCTTTAAAACATGTGTTTATCGGACTTGGAAAAGCTCCTTTTTTTGGAACAGTAATAGCCCTTATAGGAACTTACAGGGGATTGCAGGTCAGGAATTCTACGCAGGATATAGGTAAATATACTACAAAAAGTGTTGTAAACGCTATTTTTTGGGTAATAGCGCTTGATTCGTTGTTTTCAATAATACTTGCAAAGCTTGGGATATGAAAGAAATTATAAAAGTAAGAAATCTGACAACTAAGTTCGGGAAAAAAATCATTCATGATAATATTGATATAACAATATATGAAGGCGAAATTTACGGAATTTTAGGGGCCAGCGGCAGCGGGAAAAGTACACTTTTAAGAGAAATGATTTTGCTTGAAGACAGATTTAAAGGAACAATAGAAATTATGGGTAAAAATGTAAAAAAGCTGAGTTTAAAAGAAGAAATTGAATTAAAAAAAAACTGGGGGGTGTTATTTCAGTTCGGAGCGCTTTTTTCTTCATTAACAGTTCTTGAAAATATAAGCGTGGTACTTGAAGAATATACAAAATTACCTGATGAGTTTATTGAAAAAACGGCTTTTTCAAAAATTAAACTTGTAGGATTAAATGAAGACGTTGCATATCAGATGCCAAAGAGTCTAAGCGGCGGAATGGTTAAAAGGGCGGCGCTTGCAAGAGCTTTGGCACTTGATCCTAAACTGTTGTTTTTGGACGAGCCTACAAGCGGTCTTGACCCTGTGAGTGCAAGGGCATTTGATTCTTTGATAAAAGAACTGCATTCTTTTTTTAAACCTACGGTGGTAATGGTAACGCATGACCCACAGACAATAGTAAATGTGCTTGATAGGTTTTGTATACTTATAGATAAGAAAGTTGTTTTTGAAGGAACGTTTAAAGAGGCTGTGAATTCAAAAAATGAAAAAGTTCAAAAATTTTTAAAACCTATACTTATGGAGATAGAATGAATAGAAAAGTAAATTATTTAATTTTGAGTGTTTTTACGATATTTTTAAGCGCGGGAGCCGTATATTTTATATACTGGCTTGGGAATTTCAGTATCAATAGAAAACCTAAAAGCTATTATAAAGCCGTTTTTCACGAATCAGTTTCTGGGCTTAATATAGCTTCTCCCGTAAAATATATGGGGTTAAATATAGGTAGTGTAAAAAAAATTACAATTAATCCCGATGAACCTGATTCGGTTATTGTTACTTTCACTGTTGATAAAAACATTCCCTTAAGGAGCGATTCTTATGCGTTTATCGCACTTGAGGGTATTACCGGACTTAAATATATTGAAATTGAAGGGGGAAGTAAAAATTCACCAATTTTAAAAACATCAAAAACCAATCCTGCAACAATAAAAACAATTCCCTCGTTTAACGCAAAACTGTTTGAGACCGTATCAAAGACTACGGATAAGTTAAA
>JAMOTL010000024.1 GCA_027062285.1 Nautiliaceae bacterium | reverse complement strand
TGTCCCCCGCAATGGTAAAATACACCAGCAACGCAAAGTAAAAGTGCTCCAAAAAAAAACCAATAAATTAGATAATCTTTCTTAAAAAAAGAAAGGTATAAATTGATAAGTTACGAGGAGTTTATAATGATACATACTTTAAAAGAACAGGGTTATTCAATAAGAGCCATTGCAAGGGCTACAGGATTAAACAGAAGAACGGTAGCAAAAAGATTAAAAGAAAAGAGTCCTAAACCTTACAAAAAAAGAGAGTCTAAAAGCAAACTTGATGATTTTAAGGAATATATCGAAAAAAGAATAAAAGAGGCTTTACCCGATAAAATACCTTCACCGGTAATATTCGAAGAGATAAGAGATATGGGATATAAAGGGAAAACAAGGATATTACAGAGTTTTATGAAAAAAACATATGAGAGGCATTTTCCAAATAAAGATGACAAGGGAGAAATTATCAGGTTTGAAACAAAGCCCGGATTTCAAGCCCAGTGTGACTGGACGGTATTAAGAATCGGTAAAAAACCTTTATACGCATTCGTAATGGTTTTAGGATACAGCAGGTTTGCATATGTTCAAGTAACTGACAATATGAGACAGGAGACATTTCAGCAGTGTCATATAAACGCATTTGAATATTTCGGAGGAATACCGCAGACAATACTTTACGACAATTTAAAAAGCGTTGTTATACAAAGAGATAAATATGGAAAAAACAATCACGGATTTAACAATGCGTTTTTAGATTTTTCAAAAACATATAAATTTATTCCAAAACTGTGTAAACCGTTTAGGGCTAAAACCAAAGGAAAAGTTGAGAGGTTTAATTTGTATCTTAAAAATAACTTTTATAAGCCCCTAAAAGCAAAACTAAAAGGTAGCGGAATAGAAATAGACAAAGAGGTTTTAAACGCTCATTTGTCTTCCTGGCTGATTAAAGCAAACAACCGCATTCATTCCACCACCAAGGAAAAACCTTCGATAATGCTTGACAAAGAGAAACCTTTTTTAGTTTCTCTTGAAGGGATTATAGCAATAAACAGGAAAAATAAAAAAGAAAAAGATAAAAATAAAGATAATCGAATATCAAGTATTAAAGAGTTGGAAATTGACATCTCTTATTTTACAACTTTAAATGATTACGAAAATTTACTGCAAAATAATATAAACAATATAAACACATCAAAGGAAAACAGTTATGCTTAATGAAAAAATAAGAGAATTGTGCGAACTTCTTAAATTACAGGGTATATACCAAAGCTATGCATATATAAGCGATAAAGCCTCAAAAGAAAACATTTCATATTCACAGTATCTGTATGAGGTGTTAAAATCCGAATATGAAATTAAAGACAAAAGGGCAAAAGAAACTTTATTGAAATTCGCTTCATTTCCCAAAATCAAAACGATAGACACATTTGATTTTTCATTTGCAAATGTCGATAAAAAACTTATTGACGAAATTCTTACGATGAGATTTATCGACGAAGCAAAAAACATTTTACTTTTAGGACCCAGCGGAGTCGGAAAAACACATTTGGCTTTATCCATAGGATACAGTGCAACTCAAAAAAGAATTAAAACCAAATTCATTACGGCAAGCGATTTAATCTTACAGCTTAAATCGGCTCATATTCAAAACAAACTGGACAATTATCTCAAAAGGGTGATTATGCCTTCAAAGCTTTTAATTATAGACGAATTAGGGTATTTCAGGCTCAATGAGCTTGAATCAAACCTTTTCTTTCAGATAGTCAATAAAAAATACGAAACAAGCTCGATTATTATTACTACGAATTTAAACTTTATCAAATTAAAGGAGGTGTTTAATGACAACGAAGCCATAACTACCGCTATACTTGACAGATTAATTCATCACAGTCATATTATTAACATTCAAGGTGAAAGTTTTAGGTTAAGAGAAAAAAGAAAAGCCGGTTTATTAAATTTCGGCTCAAAAAACAGCTGAGTTTTTATGTTGTTAAATGGTGCATTTTTACTTCGCATATTGGTGTATTTCTGGATTGCGCTTGACAACTACACTGCTTTTGTCAAATGCCAATACCGCATTTTCTAAAAACTGCTTTTTCCACAGTTGAACTGTCTTTGGATGTAATTCAAATTCACTGGCAACTTCATTTATTGTCATATTATCTTCAAACATTTTTAATATTACTTTTTTCTTAAATTCCGCACTAAAACTTCTTCTTTTTTTACTCATTCTGTCCTCCTTGAATTTCAGTCTTTTTTGGATATATCTTATCATATCTTCTTGGTCTTTTTTTCTGGGGACATTATAGTTAACAATGTTGCCTGTTATTGGAAAGAAAGTAGAACCTTTTATTCCTCTAATTCAAGAAGGAGTAAGAAGATTAGCAGATACATTTGGAGGTAAATTAATAGAAAGTAGAGTAAAAGAAGAAATA
>JAMOTL010000023.1 GCA_027062285.1 Nautiliaceae bacterium | reverse complement strand
CATCAACCGCTCCGGCAACACCACTAAAAAGCAACTTTTGCGCTCCGAATTTTTCTATCATAATAGTTGCCGTCGTAGCTGAATTTACTTTTCCTATTTTACTGTATGCCAAAATTAAATCCATATTATTAAATTTTGCTTTATAAAATTTATTTCTGCCATATTCTATCACTTCTTTGATTTCCACTTTTTCCAAAATCGGTTCAAGCTCTTCTCTCATAGCGCAAAGTATTCCAATCACGATTCTTTCCTTAAAAAATATTTCTGAGTAAATGTAAGATGGTGACTTAAGTCACTTTCGATTAAATCTTCATCAAAATAGACGGCTTCTTTTTCTATTTCGCCTTTTGGATTAATGACTTTGCTCTTCCCCCAAAATCCAAGACCGTCTTCAAAACCCACTCTGTTACAAAAAGCCACATATGCTCCGCTGAGTATCGCCATATTTTTTAGTACCGCTTCCCAGTGCTCTTCTATCAAAAGTTTTCCGTCTTTAAATTCACGTGCAGGAGACGCCGCTGTTACTATAATCAAATCCGGTTTTTCACGGCTTACAAACTCCACAGCATCCCCGCTAAAAACATCTTCACAGATAAACATAACGGTTTTACCGAATTTCGTATCAAAAGAAGAAAAAATTTTCCCGCCAAAGAAAAATCTTCCCTCTTCAAAAACTCCGTATGTCGGCAGATGAACTTTATCATGTCTTTTATAAACGTCACGCCCAAGATATAAAGCCGAATTAAATATTTTTCCGTCATCTTTTATAGCAGCACCCAATACGACATCTTTTGAAAAAGAGAGTTTTTTAAAAAACTCCTCTTCAAAAGCATCTTCTAAAAGTGCGTCTTTTACTTTATATCCGTTCATACTAAGTTCCGGAAAAATAACCAAATCGGCATCGGTTTTTTCAATAAACTCGATATGTTTATCAAGATTATCGGGGCTTAGTTTCGGTCTAATTTGAGCCAGTGCGATTTTCATAAATTTCCTTATAAACTTAATGCTTTTTCAAGAGATTTCATATCTGTAATTGGAACGGTTTTTTTCTTTGTAATTTTTCTGTTTATTCCCATTAATACTTTTCCGCCGAATTCCATAAACATATCCGCTTCATTTTCATAATTTTTAATACTCTGTTTATAAAGTACAGGTTTTGTAAGCTGAACAGGTAAAAGTTCAAGTGCTTCTTGTTTTGTTGAATATTTTTTTGCCGTTACATTACTGACTACCGGCTTAAATTCATCTTTCAAATATTCTTCAAGCAGATTTTTTAAAGGCTGAACGGCACTTTCAAGTAACGGACAGTGGCTTGCCACGCTCATATTTAAAAGCATTACTCTTTTTGCGCCTTTTTCTTTTAAAAGAGGCTCTAGTTTTTCTAAATCATTCCTGATTCCGGCTATTACTATCTGTCCGTCACTGTTGTAGTTAGCAGGCCATACCTGAAGGCCGCTGTTTTTACAAACTTCTTCTACAACCTCATCATCAAGACCTAATACTACCATCATTGAGCCAACTTTATCTTTAAATGCTTCATTCATAAGTTTTCCTCTTTCATGAACAAGCTTTACAGCATCGCCCAAATCTAAAGCCCCTGCCGAATAAAGAGCGCTAAATTCTCCTAAAGAGTGTCCAAGAGAAAAATTATAATCAAAATCTTTATTATCTTTAAAAAGTTCATATGCTATTGCGCTGTACAGTAAAATTGCCGGCTGAGTAAACTCTGTTTTGTTTAAATCGTCGTTTTCTTCGAACATTAATTTTTTAAAATCAACTCCAATAGCATCGCTTGCTATTTCAAACATTTCACGAGCTTTAGCTAAATTATCATAAAAATCTTTACCCATACCTACGAATTGTGATCCTTGTCCGGGAAATAATAAACCTAGTTTCATATCTATCCTTTATAATAAATTATTTTACTCAATTACGAAATTATACCAATATTTCATATAAACTTTTGATATAATAATTTTTAAAAGGAGGGGATGTGATCCTGGTGGACACCCCGGGCTTCAAACCCGGTGGGGCGGCAGGTGACTGTCCGCCCGGAAGGTTCGATTCCTTCCCCCTTCCGCCAATAATCAATCAGCCTTATATCTAAAATACCGTTTATTTTCTTTTTTAACGATTTCCTCCAAATTATCCAGATAATCAAGATAAGCCACGATGTATTTACGGCTCATAGGCATATGCTCTTTAAATTTTTTAATATCAATATATCCTTCTTTTTCAATAATTTCTTTCATCTTTTTTATTGCCAGATTTATATTTTTATCCGTAACAAACAGATTATGGGCAAGTCGTATGACTTTTTTAGCAGCTGTGAGCTTTTTCATGGCATTATCCCCTACTTTTCTGTCGATATTTAATTTTTCATAAATATTATACGGAGCTTCGGGGGTCAGTCCGGAATTATCAAGCAGCTTATAAAGCCTGTGTTCCACGGATTTTGTAATATCTACTCCTTTTAAATCTTTTCGTTTGTAAATATTATCTTCTATAATAAGATATCCTTCTTTTACAAATTCATCAAGAACACTTTTAATAAGTTTGTCACTTGCCCATTTGATTCTCAGTTGAAGAGATGCCGGAGACAGAAAAGCAAACCTGTTTTTTTCGTAAATATTTTTAATAATATGTCGAATCTCATTTTTAACATCGGCGGAAAAAATATTGTAATTTTCTTCGTCTATAAAGACATTTTTCAGCTCTTTTGCTATTTCAAGAGCTTCTTGAGGCGTTAAATTAAATCTTTGATAACTTTGAAGAAGTCCGAATCCCCTTTTATGATTTTGAACTAAAATTTCAAAAGCGCTCTTAAAATCTTTTCTATCAAGAGCTTTTAGGAGTTTTAATTTTTTCTTTTTCTTAATAGGGTCGCTGATAGGATTTAATACTTTTCCGCCTCCTACCACGCGCCCTTTATGAAGAATCACAAAAGGGTCTTCAAAAACCAAAAAAGCTTTTTCATCAAGTTTTAAAGTAGCATACCCTTCTTTATCTTCCGGATTAAACATCAAAACTCTTCCCGGAATTTTCTTTGCCCCGCTTATAAACAAAACCTCCATATTGTGGAAAAGTTCTTTACCCTCAACCGGTTTTACGAATACGTCAATTTGCTTAAATCCCCTTAAATAACCTTTGGTTGAAAGAAGGTAGCCTTTTTTTAATTCTTTATGGCTGATATTAAGATTAATAGCAACCCTTTGATGTGTATAAGCTTCCTCTACGTTTTCTCCGTGGACTTGAAGGTTTTTAACGGTGGTGAGGGTTTTAGTTTCGTTTATGAATATTTTATCTTTTAATTTAACCTGCCCGCTTAAAACGGTTCCGGTTACGACCGTCCCTATACCTTTTAGAGAAAACACCCTGTCTATATAATATCTGAAAAATTTAGAATGGCTAATTTTTCTTGGCGGCAGGTTAAAAAGATACTCTTTTAACTTTTCTATACTTTTTTTATCATAAATTGACGTTTCGAAAATTTCAAGCAATTCTAAATTTTCATATTTTGCCACTAAATTTTTTATTTCGTTTTTTCTTTTTTCAATTGTTTCTTTATCCGCTAAATCGCATTTTGTAAAAGCTACTATTATGTTTTTAACTTTAAGGATATTTAATACTTCTAAATGCTCTATGGTCTGTGGCATTATACCTTCGTTTGCGTCTATTGCAAAAAGCGAAGCGTCAAATCCAAACGCTCCGCTAATCATATTTTTTACAAGTTTTTCATGTCCCGGGACGTCTATAAAAGCTACGTTCGTATCGCCTCTTTTCATATTGGTAAAACTAAGATCAATTGTTATCCCTCTTTCTTTTTCTTCTTTAAGCTCATCACCGTTATATCCGGTCATAGCTTCTATAAGGGATGTTTTACCGTGGTCTACGTGACCGGCCGTTCCTATAATTACATTACGCATTTTTTACCTCACAAGTTATAATAGAATTTATAATGTCTGCTAATTTTTCTATTTCATCATCCTGAATACTTCTCATATCCAAAACAAAACGTTCGTTTTCTATTCTTCCTATTACAAGATTTTTACGCATATTTTCTTCCCATTTTTTGGCGTTGCCTTTTATTTCCACTATTGTAGTCGGGATTTTGCGGTTTGGCATCGTTCCCCCTCCTACATATGTATGTGAATTTTTAATTTCGGCTTTTAGGGCGGGAGTTAAAGATAAAAGTTTTTTGGCTTTTTTTACCAAATCTTCTTCGGTCTGGAATATTGATTTTAGAGTCGGTATTTTTTCATATTCTTCTTTTATATACGCCATAGCAGTGGCTTCTATAATAGAGAGTGTTATTTTATCTACTCTAAACATTCTTAATATCTGATTTTGTTTGAGTTTATCTATCAGCTCTTTTTTACCGAGAATTATACCCGCCTGAACGCTTCCAAAAAGTTTATCGCCGCTAAAACTCACTAAACTCGGATTTAGTTTCATAATCTCATTAATAGGAGGTTCGTAATTTGTAAGCCCGTAAGGCAGTTTTGGAATATATGCGCTTCCTAAATCATAATAATCCAGCACACCTTTTGAACGGGCTAAATTTATAATCTCTTCCAAACTTGCTTCTTCGCTGAAACCTTCTATAGAATAGTTTGATTTATGGACTTTCATAAGCATTGCCGTATTATCGCTAACAGCCTCTTCATAATCTTTAATTTTTGTTTTATTGGTGGTTCCAACCTCTACAAGTTTTGCCCCGCTTGCCTTCATAACCTCAGGAACCCTGAAACTTCCTCCGATTTCTACCAATTCTCCTCGCGAAACTATTACTTCTTTATCTTTAGCAAAAGTATTTAGTATCAAAAATACCGCAGCCGCGTTATTATTTACAATAAGAGCGCTTTCGCTGCCAAACAGGTGACTTAATATTTTTGCGCTGTGGTGATACCTGTCGCCTCTTTTGCCTTTTTCAAGGTCATATTCAAGGTTGCAGTAATGAGTGGAACGCTCCTTTGCGTAATCGAAAATTTCCGGGTCTATAAGACTTCTTCCTAAATTCGTATGAACGGTAATACCCGTGGCGTTTATTACATTTACGATAGAAGGGTTTAAAATATTTTCGGCTTTTGTTTTAATTTCATTTATAATTTTATCTTCGCTTACAGCAGTTATCTGCCCGGATTTAATACCGTCTCTGATTTTTTGAAGCGTCTGCTGTATTAAGGGAGTGAGGATTTTTTTGGGAATATAATTTAATTTTTTTTCTATTTTATCCACTTTTGGGATTTGTCTAAAGAGATTCATAATATACCTTTGTGTAATGCCGCCGGCATTTTTGATATTATTGTAACAAAAAAGGTTTACTAATGAAACTTGCTATTCCGGCATGCGGAGAATATATGACTTCAAAATACTGCCCAGACTTTGAAGAGTGTGAATATCTGATTATTTACGATACAAAAACAAAACAGTACGCTTCAAGAAAATCACCCTCTTTTTATTCCAAAAATCCTGAAGATTTAAAAAACTTTTTAAAAGCGATAATGATTAAAAACATTATTACCGGTAAAGATTTGGATGATAAATATTTTAAAGTTTTTAAACTAAAAGATAAAAATCTGACGGTTGAGGAGGCTATAATCAAATATACAGAGGAAAATTAAGATTTATATGATTTTAATAAGTTTTTCCTCTTTTTCTTTTACATTTCCTATAATTTTCGCAAACACCCCTTCGTTTTGGGCTCTTTTTAAATATTCAGCGGCTTTTTCCTGAGGAAGGGATATTAAAAGACCCCCGCTTGTCTGAGCGTCATACAAAATCATCCGCTCTTCAAAAGTCAATTCTTTTACAAACTCCACATATTTTTCCACAAATATCTGATTGTTATAGCTTCCCGCAGGTATAATACCCATACTCGCCTGATTTATAGCTTCTTTTAAAAAAGGTACTTTTTCAAATTCCACTTCAATGGTAAATTTACCGCCGCTCATTTCATAAAGATGCCCCAAAAGCCCGAATCCCGTAACATCCGTCATTGCATTTACGCCTATATCCCTTGCTATAAGACTCGCTTTGAAGTTCAGAGTCCTTAGAATTTCGGCAACTTCGCTTGCCACCTCATCGCTTAACAAATCCGCTTTTATAGCAGTGGTTAAAATACCCATTCCAAGGGGTTTTGTGAGAATTATTACATCATCTTTAACTAAAGTATTGTTTCTTATCATTTTATTCGGATTTACAATCCCCGTAACACTAAGCCCGTAAAGCATCTCGGGCGTTTCTATCGTATGCCCTCCGGCAAGAACGCCTCCGCACTCTTTTATTTTATCCTCACCGCCTTTTAAAATCTCTTTTAATACCTCGCGTGAGTGATGGCACGAATCAAACCCTACAAGATTAAGTGCTGTTTTCACATCCCCTCCCATGGCAAACACGTCGCTTAGTGAATTTGCCGCCGCAATCTGTCCGTAAACAAAAGGGTCGTCAACCACCGGTGTAATAAAATCAACCGTTTGGACTAACGCCGTATCTTCATTTATTTTATAAATACTGGCATCTTCGTTTCCCTCAAACCCCACAAGCAGGTTTTCATTGGCGCATCCAAGTGAGCAGGTTGTTTCGTTCAGCTCCTCCGGAGCCAGTTTACCCGCTCAGCCGGCCGCTTTCACATATTTTGTAAGTTTAGCTTTGTTATTTAATTTTAGCATCAAAATCCTTTAAAAAGTTATAATTCTATCACTCTCTTCAACCCAGTCTGCCAAATCATTCATAGTGGCTTTGATTTCAGGTGCGAAATACGGTTCGTTTTTATAAATTCCGCATCTTGCCTGACATGTCCCACATACTTTAAGCTTAACCCCGTTTTCATACATCTCCTTAAGCATCGCTACTAAATCATTGTCGTAATTATCCGGTTTTTTATTACATTCCCTAGCCAAATCCACAGAATCGTTCATCAAAAATATCCTTACGTCATGCCCTCGGGCGTACATGTTTTTGGCAAGTCTTAGCCCATTCCATGCAACATCGCTTCCGTCATACGGTTCATGGTTAAATATAAACAATACTTTCATTTTCACTCCTTTTATTTTTATTTATTATTATTGTACTTATGTTATAAACTTACAACTTCCGTATGCAAAAGCATATCCATCGTATCGTATGCGTTTCCTATTTCCCCTACTTTAAGCTCTTCTGCAGGAATATTGTAATGATTCATACAAAGCCCGCAGGAATAGATTTTTACGCCTCTTCTTTCAAATTCTTTTAAAATATTTATCATCTCTTCATCGCCCTTTGTTGTTAAAAAAACACCCCTGTTTACAAAAATTATGTTTTTAGGCAGTTTTTTAAATTCAAGAGTGGTTTTTAAAAACCCTTTCATTAAAATATCACCAAGTTCTCCTTCACCTACCCTGTCGTGTTTTATAAAAATAGTTTTATTTAAAAACTTTTCATTATCTTCATCGGCAACTATCGCACACTCATACCCTTTTACAATCGTTATAAGCGTTTCGCCGTTTCCAAGTTCTTCAACTTTCGGCTCAAATCCGTTATTTATGGCATATCTTTTTACATTTTGGACGGATGATATTGAATTTACAAGCACTTCCAAAATCCCCTCATCCATCTCTTCAAGCGCTTTTTTAGTTTCAAGCACGGGCTGAGGACACGCCATATTACGGCAGTCTATTTTTTTATTCATTTTTTCTCCTTAATATTTAACAACAGATTTTTCCCAAATTTTTTGCCGAAAGAACATCATGAAGCCAATAGAAGCCGCTGCTTCATGTGTATGTCTGAACCTCAGACCTGACAGCATTGATAAATTGTAACTTATAAATCTTAAAGTTTTTTTAAAGTTTAATTAAAACAGAAAAAGAATTTAACTTTTTTGATATCATATGAAAAAAAGGTTTAAGATGGAACCTATTTATAAATTCAATATCAAAAAAATAAAAAGCGGTAAAAAATTTGATTTTGAAGATACTCTGATAAAAGAAATTAGAACGGATATTTACATAAACGGTGAAAAAGCGGTATCTATAATGGCAACTCCTGTGGATCTTGAAGCATTGGCTGTGGGATATCTCATAAGCGAAGGAATTATAGGAAGTTTGGGAGATATTGAAAACATAGAGCTTAAAAATAACGGACTGATAATAGATGTAACGGCAAAAGCCGACACCAAAAAAATAGAAAAACTAAACGAAGAAGCAATAATTGTAAGCGGATGCGGTAAAAGTATTACTTCAAATCTCAACATCGACCCTTCAAAAATAGAAGCAGAAAAAATAAAATCCCAAAAAACAATCACTCCTTTTGAAATTTCAAAACAGATGAGTAAATTTTACAATTCATGCCCCCTTTACGAACAGACAGGGTGCGTTCACACGGCAAGGCTTTATTTTAATGAAAACACATATTTTGACGCGGAAGATATTGCCCAACATTCCACAGTGGATAAAGCGGCCGGAAAAGCAATCTTAGCGGGATTAAATCCGGCTGATGGTATAATGATGGTAAGCGGAAGGCTTAGCAGTGAAATGGTGGTAAAAGCCGTCATGCATAAAATCCCTATTTTAATTTCTAGAACCGCTACAACGTGTCTTGGGGCAAAAATAGCCGATACGTTTAATCTCACGCTTGTAGGTTTTGCAAGAGGAGATAAGATGAACGTTTATACGCATGACTGGAGAATTGAAGAAATGAAAAGTGAAAAGTGAAAAATGTAAAACGGAATGTAAAATTAAGGAGCGAAAATGGAGACAGTAAAAGAGCTGATTGAAAAATACAAAAATGAAGAAAACAAACTCACCTGTGCTAAAGCCTACGTGGTGGCAAAAAAGGCGGGGGTTGAGCCGATTGTTGTCGGTAAAACGGCGGATGAAATGGGTGTGAGAATTACCGACTGCGGACTTGGGCAGTTTGGAAAGCTTGATTTTACCGACAAATACGAAAAAGAAATAATAGACGAACTTCAAAATTTAGCGGATGAGAAAAACAGAATATTTTGCAAAGACGCAAGAAAACTTGCCGAAAAATACAACCTCAAAAAAGTCAGAAGCGCCATAAAAGATAACGGATTTGAGGTAATATACTGCGAATTAGGCGTTTTCAGAGAAAAAAAACGCCCTCGCGCATATATTAAAACAAAAATCTGGATAGAAGACAATAAAGGAAATCTGCTTTTTGGAAAGGGAAAAACGGAAATTTTAGAACTTATCGAAAAAGAAGGTTCAATCGCAAAAGCGGCGGAAAAAATGGGATTAAACTACAAAAAAGCCTGGAATCATATTAAAATTCTACAGCAAAATCTTGAAGATGAACTTGTAATTATGGAAAAAGGCGTAAAAGGCGGAACGAAACTGACCGAAAAAGCAAAAGAATATATAAAAGTATACAAACAGCTTGAAGAGGAAATTCAGGATTTTGCCAATAAACGTTTTAAAGAGCTTTATTTAAAAAAACTTAAAGGAAAAAAATGACCGTTTTAGATAACATATCATTTTCCGAAGCGCTTGAGCTATGCCTGAAAAACGCTAACCCAAAAGACATCAGCGAGAATATTTACATAAACGAAGCACTAAACCGTATTTTGGCAAAAGACATTACCGCAAAAAGAAATTCCCCTGTTTTTACCAATTCCGCAATGGACGGATTTGCCTTTAAACATTCACCAAATAAAAAACTGAAAGTCATAAAAACCATATACGCAGGTGACAAATACGAAGATTTTGAAATAAAAGATGATGAGTGCGTAAGAATTATGACTGGTGCAAGGGTGCCTGAAAGTCTTGATACGGTAATCCCGATTGAAAAATGTGAAGAAGTCACCGACGAATATATAATAATCCCCGAAATAAAAAAAGGCGCAAACGTCCGTTTAAAAGGCGAAGAAATAAAAAAAGGCAATGTTTTAATAAAAAAAGGCGAAACCATCACCCCAGAAATAATCGCAATGCTTGTAAGCCAGGGAATCGTAAACATACCCGTATATACGAAGCTCAAAATCGCAATCCTCTCAACCGGAAACGAATTAAAAGAACCATGGGAATCTGCCGATGAAGAGGAAATATACAACGTAAACTCATACTCGATTCAGGCCCTTTTAAAAAAGCACGGTTTTGAAAGCGACATAATTGGACTGATTCCGGATTCTTTAGAAAAAACCGTAGAATATATAAATAACATCAAAAATGACTATGACGTAATAATTACAAGCGGAGGGATAAGTTTCGGGGATGCGGACTTTTTATATGAAGCGTTTAAACAAAACGGATTAAAAGAATTCTTCCACGGAATAATGGTAAAACCGGGACGCCCTACAATGGCGGGAATTATGGATAACACGTTTGTATTCGCAATGCCCGGAAATCCTCTTAGTGCTTATATCAATACATTCGCACTCGCAATTCCGACACTAAAAAAACTAAGCGGCGCAGATAAATACTATTTTCAAACGGTTTATGCCAAAAACAAAAGCGACTTTAAAGCAAACCCGAAAAAAGACCATACGATTTTAGGATATTATGAAAACGGTGAATGGGAGGTGTTTAACGGATACAAATACGGCTCTGGAATGCTGACTCCTCTAATAAAAAGCAACTCTTTAATGCTTTTAAACAAAGGAAAAGAAGTAATTAAAAAAGGAGAAATGTTAAAAATAATCCTTTTTGATACAGTTTTTACAAATAAAAATAATTTATTTAACATTTGAATTTAAAAATAATTTATCTAATTTAGCTATATTAATTTTATATTTTCTTTTTGGGAGTTTTTGTAAAACTTCCTTATCCTGCAAATCTTTAAAAAGTTTAATCAAAGTAGGTTTACTTATATCAATTTCATTCATTATGTCGTTATATGAAAGGGAAAAAGTATATTCTTCGTCCATATTTTTTACAATCATTTTAATAACCTCAAGCTGTTTACTTTCACAAATAACAGAAGCTATTTTGAAAACCAACGTATTATTAATAAGTTCTTTTTCCTGATAAACAGGTAATAAAACTTCATAAAGACTGTCAAGCAGCTCTTTTATTTTTATAGGCTTTACCAAATAATTAACAGCTTTAAGTTTTATTGCGTCAAGCAGATAATCTGTTTCGGTATATGCAGTCGTAAGTATAAAAGGAATTTCTATACCGTTTTGTTTTAAAAATGAAATAAATTCAAGACCGTTTTTATCACCGATTAAAATATCGCTTATAATAACATCAATATGTTTTTCTTTTAAAATTTTATAAGCCTCTTTAGTATTATCGGCAGTATAAATATTTTTGACAAAATCTTCAAGAATTTCACTTAAATTTTTAAGTAAACTTATATCATCCTCAATATATAATACATTAAACTCTTTTAATATATCATAGTTTTTCATTTTGCTCCTTTATAGGTAATATAATTTCAAACATGGCGCATTTATACATAGTATCGGTACCCATTCGATGTTTGATATTTTTAGCTTTTATCTTTCCGCCCATATGTTCTTCAATAATCTGTTTTGCCATATAAAGCCCTATTCCGCTTCCTTTATCTTTGAGTTTGGTCGTAAAATACGGTTCGAAAATCTTTTCTAAATTCTCTTCTTTTATTCCGCCACCGTTATCTATTATACTAATAATTATATCTCTTTTTTCTTTTTTAACAATAATTAAAATTTTTTTATCTTTAACTCCGCTTTTTTTTAGTGAATCAA
>JAMOTL010000022.1 GCA_027062285.1 Nautiliaceae bacterium | reverse complement strand
GATAAATATGACAAAAAAACAATCTTAGTCATCGGTCTTTTACTACTTTTTTTAGGCAGTTTGGTATGTGCTTTTTCTACAAATATATATATGCTTATTTTCGGACGTCTGTTACAAGGGGCCGGAGCCATAGGAGGCGTGATACTTGCTTATATAGCGGATCTGACCGATGAAAACACAAGGGCAAAAGCATTTGCCAGAATGGGTCAGTTTATTGCTTTAAGTTTTGCCGTTTCAATGATATTAGGACCTACGATAGGTGCTAAATACGGAGTGGACAAACTATTCTTACTTACGGCTCTTTTAGCTTTATTATCAATATGGATCGTATTAAAAAAAGTTCCTCCTGCTCCGAAAATAGTTCATCATGTTCAAAAAAGCTCACTAAAAGACATATTTGCTCATAAAGAACTCTTAAAACTATTCTTTTCCGGATTTATGCAAAAAGGTTTAATGAGCGTATTTTTCTTACTCATTCCATTGGTTTTCACTCAAAATTTCGATTATGACAAAACGGAACTTTGGAAAGTTTATATTCCGGCATTAATTTTCGGATTTTTCGCACTTCCCCTTGGAGCCATACTGGCGGAAAAAAAAGGAAAAGGAAAATTCGTTTTCGTATTATCAGCGATAAGCATTACTTTGGCATTGGTGTTATTTTTAATAGGAGTTACACAAAACAATAAAACAGCAGCGCTTATAGGGGTAATTGTTTTCTTTTTCGGATTCAATATGCTTGAGCCTGTACTTCAGAGTTTTGTAAGTAAAGTGGCTTTTGCTCACCAAAAAGCAACGGCACTTTCAACTTCCAATACGATTCAATATTTAGGTATTTTTTTAGGCGGAGCGGTTGCCGGATATTTTCTAAAACACGGAATGCTTGTAGAATTTTTAATAATTTCGATTATTATAGGTATTGTTTGGACAATAACGCTTATTAAAATGAAACCTGTTAAAAAATTTAAAATAGTGGAATATGAAAATTTCGATAAAGATTTTATAGAAGAACTTAAAACGGAAAAAAAAGTTTATGACTTCTATGAAAAAGACGGAAAGTTAATAGTAAGATACATAGATTAATTGGAACACTTTTTGCTGCCTTTGAAAAAAGGCGGCAAAATGTTTCGAATCGTCAGTTTATTATTTGTTTTATTTTTATCTTTATATGCTGAAAAAATAAAAGACATCTCTTCAGTTGTGGGAGTCAGAGACAACCAACTGATAGGTTACGGACTTGTTGTAGGTCTTAACGGAAGCGGTGATTCTTCTTCAAAATTCACCAATCAGACACTCTCGAACCTGCTTAAAAACGTAAACGTAAAACTTGACCCGAAAGACATCAAATCAAAAAACGTAGCAGCCGTAATGGTAACTGCAACCCTTCCTCCTTTTGCGAGAGAAGGAGATAAAATAGACGTAACCGTATCTTCCATAGGGGATGCCAAAAGTCTTCAGGGCGGAATGCTTCTTATTACGCCTCTAAAAGGTGTAAACGGAAAAATCTACGCTCTAGCCCAAGGCCCGATCACTATGGGCGGATTTAATCTAAAAGGCGGTAAAAAACAAAAACATTTCACTACCACCGTAAAAGTAATAAACGGAGCAACTGTAGAAAGAGCGGTCGTATGGGACATTTATCACCAAAATTTCGCCACTTTATCACTTAAAAAAAGCGATTTCGAACTCGCCGTCAAAATTCAAAACACAATCAATAATTATTTTAAAGAAAAAGTAGCGGTAGCCGTGGATCCAAGAACGGTCCAATTAAAAAAACCGTCCAATTTTTCAATGCCGGAATTTTTAGCAAGAGTGGAAAATTTGAATATCAACGTACCCAAAGACGCAGTTATCGTCATTGATGAGAGAACCGGAACAGTTGTTGCTGGAAGTGATATAACGGTAAAACCGACCGTAATAATGTACGGAAACTTTACAATAAAAATTCAAAAAGAGACAAGTGTGCTTGAACTGACAGAAGATTTACAAAAAGTAAAAGCAACGCCTCAAGACGTAATTGCGATTTTGGAAAATTTAAAAACGTCTAACGCTATAAGCGCGAAAATAATAGTTAACTAAGGAGACTAAAATGGTAGTGGGAAATACATTTATTCAAACTCATCAAAATAATTTCACAAAAGAGACCAATCTGGCAAAACTTAAAAAAGAGTGTGACAAATTTGAATCCGAAATTTTAAACTTTTTTTTAAAAGAAGCACTTGATACTAAAAACGCTCTTTTTCCGAAAAGTCCCGGGGAAAAAATATATAAATCGATGTATCAAGAAGCTTTGTCCGAAAAAATAAGCGGAAATTTCGGTTATTCTGAGCTTTTATTTAATTATCTAAAAGATAAATTATAACTGCCGATATATAAGGAGATACAAAATCCTTAATAAAAGAAGGCAAAAATGATAAGAAAAATAGCAATATCAACTTTTTTGAATATGAATCAAATAAATGACAAACCTGAAAAAAGAGCAATAAGATCAATAAACAAAACGGAAAAAATATCAAGGGTTGAAGAGATTAGGCGAGCCATTGAAAACGGAACATATAAAATAGATATAGAAAAAACCGCAAAAGCTTTGGCAAAGGCTCTCCTGTAACTCTTCTTCCCGGAAAGGGAACAATATGCTTACTCAAAAACTTTTAGAAGCAATCAAAACATTAGATAATTTAATAGAAATTACAAAAAATGATATTCAAAACATAAAAATCGCAAATCATGACGCAGTGTTTTCAAACACTCTTCCAAAAGAAGAACTTGCCGAAAAATTTTACAGACTAAAAAATGAAATCGATATGATTTTAGTAAAAAGAAATAAACCGATCGAAGAAATTTTTTCACCTGAAGAAGAAAAACTTTTTGATGAGTTTAGAGAAAAGTTAAATGAGTTTTATACCCTCCATAAACATTTTTCAAGACTCGCCTTAAGCGTAGCCAATTTTTATAACGCTTTAGCCGCCCAGCTTAAAGATGAAAAAGCGGTAGATTATAAAAATAGCGCAAGTTTCGATTCAAAACTTCAACTAAAGGCTTAAAAATGGCTATTTCATCTTCTCTTTCAACCGCTTTAAGCGGTCTAAACGCCCATCAGGTGGCAATTCAAACGACTTCTAACAATATTTCAAACGCGTCAAACCCGGACTATGTCCGCCAAAGAACCGTGTTTAGCTCTCTTCCGTCTATAAATTCCATTCCTGGAGATATAGGCACCGGAGTGGAAATTAGTAAAATATACAGAATTACTGATGTTTTTTTATTTAACAGATTGTCAAAAACAGGGGAAGATTTACAAAAATATTCAACAATGGAAAAATATTTAAAAGAGATTGCCACATATTTTCCCGATACGGAAGATTCAGGGCTTTTTAAAGATATCGAAGAATTCTTTAACGCCTGGCAGACACTTGCGAGTAATCCCAATAACGGCAGTGCGAAAGTGGATTTGGCTTCAAAAACCCAAATACTCAGTGATACATTTCATATGTTGGGCAATAAATTAAAAGACATCCAAAAACATATTAACGATTCGATTAAAACTAAAACGGACGAAGCGAATAATATCTTAAAAGAAATAGCGGGACTAAACGGAAAAATAAACGCTCACGAAGCAAACGGTCTTTCAAACGCCAACGAACTAAGAGATAAAAGAGACGCTCTTGAAAAGAGATTAAAAGAAATTTTAGGTGTTCAAATATATAAAAACGACGTTCAGTCTGTTTCCGCTCAAGGGGAAGAAACTGCCGATTACTCCAAAGATTATCAAATTACTCTCGGCGGATATTCACTGCTAAACAACACTACCTACAAAAAATTAAAAACGATAGATGTTTTCGGCAATACAAACATAGCTATTCAAAAAGAGGACTTTAATGAAGTAGATATAACAAAAAGCATTAAAGGGGAAGTGGGAGGACTGTTAAATATCAGAGGATACGAGTTTAATACCGATACCACTCCAAAAGACGGAACTATCGGAGATATACTCAGTTCTTTAAATTCACTCGCCCAAGGTATGATTAGGAGTATAAATTCCATTTATTCTTATTCCGCCCAGCACACCGTTCAGACTCAAAACAATTATAATCCGATAAGCATATCTCCGGATATGGCTGATAAACCTCTTCCTATGATAGAAAAATATCTATCACATCCTGTAAGAGACGGAAATATGATTTTGAATATTTATGATAACAATGGAAAAATAAGCGACAATATAACCGTTAATATTGATTCTAAAAAAAGTATAAATGAAATACTTGATGATATAAACAGCGCACTTAACGGTAAAACCGACACAACGGCAACTTTAATTAACGGACAGATCAAATTCGTAACGCCCGAAGGGAAAGAATCCCCTAATATATTGGTAAAAGACGACGGAAGTCTGCTTTTTAGTGCGTTAAACGAAGTAGAATTTATGCCTCTTTCTAAAATCAACACGACAAAACTGCCTATTCCTTTAGAAAACGGAAGTTTTGATTTGGTTGTATATAACGATAACGGTAAAGAAATCGCAAGAAGACAAATCGTTGTCAATATGGATTCTTCCGATCCTAAATTTTCTACTCTTGAAGGTATAATTTCTCAGATAAACACACCTAATATCGATGATAATAACGACAATAATCCGAACAACGACATAGACGATTTTTACGAAGCGAGATTAATTAACGGCCAATTTATTTTATCCCCGAAAAATGACAACACTTATGTCGGACTTGATAATGATTCGGCTAATTTAGGCGGTGCTTTGGGAGTTAATAAATTTTTAGAAGGAAAAGATGCTTTTTCAATAAATTTACATGAAAAACTGGCAAAAGATCCGAGTAAAATTCATGCTTATAAAGCACCGAATGAAGGAAACAACGAAGTAGCAAACGAAATGCTCCAACTTCAGTTTAAAGAAATTACTTTTTATAAAAACGGACAGACTATAAAAAACACTATCACAGGATTTTACAGGGTCACAACTTCTTCATTAGCTAATGAAACCCAAAATATAAGTAACAAAAAAGAAATCACCCAAACTCTTTTTACAAGTATTCAAAACGAATATTATTCAATAAGCGGTGTGAATATAGACGAAGAGCTTATTAACCTTGAAAAATTTCAAAGGGGATATCAGGCAAATGCAAAAGTAATTACGACGATAAACCAAATGCTTGATGCGCTTTTCGGCATCAAGCAATAGGCTCGTCGTAGTCTACTTGAATAATATCTTCGAATAAATCCCAATGAAAATGTAATACGTCAATTTCAGCTACTCTTTCAAGATATTTTGCTCCCTCTTCGTTTATTCTTACGACATAAACTTCCGCAACCATCGTATCTTTTGGATAAAAGTTTGTAGCAACAGGTTCTAATCTTTCTCCATTTACCTCTACTATTTTAGGAAGCATTAAATCACAAAAGAAATCATAAACCGGCTCCTCAGGAGTATCAATATCACAGGCTGTATATCCTACTTTTATTTCATCAATATTAGGATTTTCTTCATATTCGAAATACCCGTCTCCGTTACCTTGAAGCAAAAATAAAACATCTCCCTCTTCAAAATTTTCACTAATTAGTTCATCAACGCTTTTATTGATATATTCCACATCTTCAAAAGTATAAGTTTCATCCCCTATTTCAATTTCAGCCGTATCAGGAATAATTCCTACCAAATCTTCAGGCAAATCAACGGCTTCCGCTTCTCCCGAATCTACAAAACTAACTACCGTTTCTTGAAATTTTTCAAGTTCTTTAGCATCGGCCAAATCATAATTCTCAATATCCACAAGCGGGGTTAAATCATAAACTTTTATAATCTTACTATCTCCTCTTATAACCATTTTTTTCTCCTTTTTTATTATAATTATATCATAGAAGTTTATAAAAAGGGACTCAATGGATATAAAAGCCGAACTGGATTTTTTAATTAAAAACAACATTTACGAAGTAAATGAAGAAAAATTGGACCCTATTCTAATCGCTAAAAAATACAACGACGAATATATAGCACTCATAGCCGCTTTATTTGCGTACGGAAACGTAAAAGCTATATTAAAATTTTTAAATTCTCTTGATTTTGAAAACTTGGATTCAAACGGAGCTTATTACAGGTTCCAAAATAAAAAAGACGTTCAAAAATTTATGGACACTGTTAAAAAAATGAAAGAAAAACATTCGTTAAACGAACTTTTTTTAAAAAGTTATGAAAAAACAAAAAATCCTATTGACGGAATCAGAGAAATAATCAAAACTATCTATTCCGTATCCGATTACACATCAAAAGGATATGAATTCTTAATAGGAAAAATTCCTCCTGATAAAACAAAAGGCGTAAGTCCTTATAAAAGATGGAATATGTTTTTAAGATGGATGGTAAGGGACGATTCTCTTGATTTGGGACTTTGGAAAAGTGTGGATAAAAAAGATTTAATAATTCCTCTTGATACCCACACTCATAAAGTTTCATTAAATTTAGGCCTTTTAAAAAGAAAAACATATGACTTACAAGCAGCAATCGAACTTACAGAAAAATTAAAGGAATTCGATAAAAACGATCCGCTGAAATACGATTTTGCCCTTTATCGAATAGGCCAGATGAATATTAAGATGTAACACTTTTTAAATTTTTCACAATTCACTATTAATTTGTGTTTAATATTATGATACAATTTCATCAAAAAGGACTTTTCCATGAATGAATTATGGTTATTTTTTGGATTTTTAGGACATGACCAATACACTCAGTTAATCGTTCATACGTTAATTGCGGCACTTCTTGCTGTACTAGTGGCAAAATTAGCTACAAAAAAACTTCAGCTGGTACCAAGCGGTCTTCAAAACGTTATGGAAGCTGTAGTTCAGGGCATCATTTATATCGGTAAAGATGTGGCTAACGAAGAAGTGGCAAGAAAATATTTAGTACTTGCCGGAAGTTTGGCTATTTTTATTTTCTTTGGAAACGTACTTGGTATTATTCCCGGATTCGAATCTCCGACAGGAAACGTTAATTTAACTCTTACTTTAGCATTAATAGTATTCTTTTATTATCATTATGAAGGAATAAAAGCTCAAGGTCTTGGACATTATATCGCGCATTTCGCAGGTCCTGTTAAATGGTTGGCACCTCTTATGTTCCCAGTAGAAATTCTTTCACATTTTTCAAGAATTATTTCACTTGCTTTCAGGTTATTCGGTAACATCAAAGGTGACGACTTATTCTTAGCCGTTTTACTTATGCTTGCTCCTTGGGTATTCCCGTTAGCTGGTTATGCACTACTTACATTCTCGGCATTCTTACAAGCATTCGTATTTATGGTTCTTACATATGTTTATATTTACGGAGCTATAACAGGGCAAGAAGAAGCTCTTTAATGAGCTTTGTCTCTTATTTTATTACCGATCCCTCTTACTCTTTAGAACAAATCTTCAAAGCAATTAAAAGACACAAACCCACTTTCGTATGCTACAGAAACAAAAAATACTACGATGCAAACGAAATAAAAGAATTCGCCGCTTTTGCTAAGAATTATTCTAAAACTTTTATAAATTTAGATTCTTTAAAAGACAAATCCTTATTGGATTTATTCGACGGAGTTCACATACCAAGTTCAAAACTTAATGAAATAGATAAATTTAAAAGCAAAACGGTAATAGCTTCAACTCACAATATTGAAGAAGTTAAAAAAGCACAAAAAGCCGATTATATTACTTTTTCTCCTGTTTTTGAAAGTAAAGGCAGAAAAGGTTTAGGCATTGAAAAATTAAATGAAATTTTCAAACTGCACGATAATGTCATAGCCCTTGGCGGAATTGTAAGTAAAAAAGAAGTTGAAGAAGTACAAAAAAGCGGCGCCTGCGGCTTTGGGTCTATCAGATATTTTCTTACATGATTTTATGTAATTCGTTTCCTGTTTTCATCCATTCGTAAAGTTCATCCCATTTTTCATTTTCTATCATATTTTTTGCTTTTTTTAGCTCACTTTTAAACGCTTCGATAGAATCCAAAAGATTTTGTCTGTTTTCTTTAAAGATATCTCTCCACATATGAGGATTACTCTTGGCGAGTCTGCTCATATCCCTAAATCCACCTGCTGCGAGTGTTACGATATGTTCTTTATCTTCTTGTTTTAAAACGGCGTTTGCTATTGAAAAAGAAACGATATGAGGCATATGGGAAATAAAAGCCGCATGCCTGTCATGTTCTTGGGCATCCATGATTTTTATATTCATTTCAAGATGTTTGAATATATCAAATGCTCTTTTTAACTGCGTTTCACCACTCTCTTCAATATTACACACAACCATAATTCTATTTTTATACAAATCGGCAATAGCGGCACTGGGACCCGAATATTCCGTCCCTGCCATAGGATGGGAAGCTACGAGGTTTTTTCTAATATTTTTAGGACATTCGTTTACTATTGTTTCTTTCGTCGAACCGAAATCTATTATAACGGCGTCTTTTTTAAGCTCTGTTTTTGAGAGCTCTTTTAATGCTGAAATAATCCCTCTAATAGGAATAGCCAAAACGATAACGTCCGCTACTTTTGCCGCTTCTTTCAAATCTGTAATTTCATCCACCAGTCCTAAAGCAAGAGCTTCTTCCTGATGCGATTTATTATGGTCTACTCCGATTATTTTTTTAAAATAATCTTTGGTAGCTAAAGAAAAGCTACCTCCCATCAATCCCAAACCGACTACAGCACACGTCATTTAACCTCTTTTTAAGAAAATTATATCACATTTACGATATAATTTTATTCATCACAAAGCTAAGGAGCATTATGAAAAAATCAATATTTCTTATATTACCGCTATTTCTATTAGCCTCCGATATAAAAGATATAAAATATAAAGGATTAATCCACATCTCTCCAATAAGCGCAAACGCAATTATTAAAGTGTCACCAAATTCAAAATATGATATAGAAAAAATAGATAAAAGTATAAAAGAGTTATATAAAACCGGTTATTTCGAAACCATAAAAGCGGATTTTAAAAACGGCGTATTGACATTTATCTGTAAAGAAAAGCCGACCGTTGCCACAATAGAAATGATAAACATTTCGGAAGACTTGAAAAAACTCCTAAAAGAAGAAAACCTCCTGCCTAAAAAGGGGGAAATTTTAGAAGAAGAAAAAATTAAAAAACTTCAAAATTTCATCAAACAGTATTACCTCGCAAAAGGATATTTCAATTCCGTCGCAAAGGTCAACATAACACCTCTTTCCAATAACAGGGTAAAACTTGAAATTATTGTAAAAAAAGGAAACAAAGTAGTTATACGTGACGTAAATTTTTACGGTGCTTCTTTACCTAAAGATAAGCTTTTAGACGAAGTGGAAAACAGACCGAGAACCTTTTGGAGTATTTTACCTTTTACAAATTCGGGAAAACTTAATCTTTATAAACTGGCTCAAGATCAACAGTCTTTACAGGACTTTTATTATAATCTTGGATATATTGACGCTAAAGTTAGCGAACCTTTTGCCAATGCAAATTTAGACAGTTATTTTGCGGATATCGATTACAAAATCTATGAAGGTAAGAGATATATTGTAAAACAAGTACAAATCAACTATCCTACCGACATTAAAATCAAATTACCCGAATTGAATTTAAAAAAAGACAAATATTTCAACGTTTCTGCTCTTAGAGAAGATATAAAAAGAATATCTCATGCTTTTATGGACGAAGGTTATGCTTATGTTCAGGTACTTCCTAAAATAAAAAAAGAAAAAAATTACGCATATATCACTTATGACGTAATTCCGGGCAATATCGTTTATATAAACGATGTAATCATTGAATCAAACAACAAAACCCTTGATAGAGTCGTCAGAAGAAATATATATCTTGCCCCGGGAGATAAATTTTCATACACCGATTATCAAGACAGTATAAATTCTTTAAAAAGAAAAGGATATTATGAAAAAGTAGAAATAAAAAAAGAAAGAATTTCAAATGATAAAATAAATCTGAAAGTTAAAGCTAAAGACGGACTTAGCGGAACTCTTCGAGCAGGAATCAGTTATGGAAGTTATACTAAACTCGGATTTAATTTCTCTATAAGTGAAAAAAACGTTTTCGGTAGCGGACAAAGTCTTACGGCAAGTATCGATATGAGTTCGGTATCAAGAACTTATAAAATTTCTCTCTACAATCCTAGGATTTTTGACAGCAAATACTCTTTAAACACATCTATTTATAATCAGACTTTCGAAGGAGTATCGTATACTTCAAAAGAAAGAGGAGGTTATATCGGTATAGGTAAAATGTTAAACCGATTTACTTCGGCTGATATTACTTACGGATACGTAAATACGAAATTATCCGATTATAATACAACTGAATACATTAAACCGGAAAGTATAAAAAGCTATGTTACTCTTGGGGTTAGTTATAACAATACCGATGATTATTTTTTCCCTACAAAAGGTATAATAGCAAGAGCCAGCAGTGAAATCGCCGGTATCGGAGGCGATGAAGAATATATAAAAACAGTGGCAAAAGCAAAATATTTTTATCCTATAACAGATAAAACATATAATACTGTTGCCGTTTTAAAATACCGCTTAATCGGAGGATTTATAAAAGACAACGGATATCTTCCTATAAACGAAAAATTTTATTTGGGAGGAGCCAAAACAATAAGAGGATTCAACTGGTATTCTATTTCACCTAAAGATGAAGAAGGAAATGAAATAGGAGGTAAATATGAATTTGTAACCGGTCCTGAAATTTCAACACCTCTAAATGAAAAAAGCAAAATCTGGCTAACCGGATTTCTTGATTACGGAGCAATAGGAGAAGATAAACTGGACATTACAAGAAGTTCCTACGGATTCCAAATAGACTGGATAACGCCTATGGGACCTTTAAGTTTTATATGGGCATGGCCTATTAAAAGTGAACCCGAAGATGATTTGCAAAGATTTGAATTTTCTTTAGGAGCTAGTTTTTAGGAAACAGAATGAAAGAAAAAAAACTGGGATTTTGGGAAGCGTTTAGTATAGGTGTAGGAGGAATGGTAGGAGGTGGAATTTTCGCCGTTTTGGGACTTACAATCGACTTAGCAAAAGGAGCCGCACCTTTTGCTTTTTTAATTGCGGGTCTTATTGCCCTGATTACCGCATATTCTTATGCAAAACTCTCAGTAAAATTTCCAAGTGAAGGCGGCAGTATCGAATATATCGTCCAAGCTTACGGAAACAATCTTTTTAGCTCCATCGCCAATAATCTTTTATTAATGTCTTACGTAATAATGCTCTCTCTTTACGCCTCGGCATTTGGAAGCTACGGAAGCGCTCTTATTACAGGAGATGAAATACCGTGGATTCACAAAACTTTATCCGTTTTTGTTATATTGATTTTCATTTTAATAAATCTTTTAGGGGCGTATCTCAGCGGAAAAGCGGAAGATATCCTGGTTTATACAAAAATCGGCATTCTTTTGCTTTTTATAATAATAGGGTTTTACGCAGCTAAGCATTTTGAAAGGCTATCACCTGAATATTGGGAAAGTTTTATAAAAACTTTAACCGGAGGTCTTATAATATTTGTAGCTTATGAAGGATTTGAACTTATAGCAAACGCAGCTAAAGATGTTGAAAACCCTGAAAAAACTTGCCAAAAGCTTTTTATTCAAGTGTAATTTTTGTAATTTTCTTATATATAAGTATTGCGGTTGTGACAATAGCCAATGTGGATTTTGAAACCGCTAAAAAAGCCCAAGATTATGTTTTAGCTATAGCAGCAGAACCTATACTTGGAAAAACAGGGTTTATTATCATCGCTATAGCCGCAATGATTTCTACGGCCAGTGCTATTAATGCGACAATTTACGGAGCTGGAAGAGCCGGATATTTAATAGCAAAACTCGGAGAAATTCCAAAAGAATTTTCAAAAAGACTGAAAAACGGATATGAAGGCATGATTATTTTGGGGCTTTTAGCAATCATATTTACTACCAGTTTTAATATTGAAAATATCTCCATTGCGGGAAGTTTCGGATTTTTAGTAATTTTCGGGCTGGTAAATTACGCAAACTTTAAATTAAGAAACATAACAAATGCCAATCTTCTCTTATCTCTCTTAGGAGCCGTTCTTTGCTTTATCTCAGCGGGAATCCTTATAGGATATAATTTATTTTATAATCCGCAAGCACTTCAAAACAGTTTTTGGGCTATAGTAGGTATAATCATTTTT
>JAMOTL010000021.1 GCA_027062285.1 Nautiliaceae bacterium | reverse complement strand
TCGGGTGTATAATACTTATATCTAAGTTCTCAATCATCTCGCACTCTTTTAAGTGCCCTTCCCGTTTTGGGATTGAAAGTATATTATATTTCTTTCCTTCTGTCAAGGAAATTTTGGAAAATTTTTAAATTTTTAGAAATTTTTCTCACTTTCCCACTTAAAATCCCCCTGAATTTAGGCTTTTTTTGACAATTAGTTTTTGGATTTGATAAAATAATTTATATAAGAATCTTTGTAGATAAAACGTAGAAAAACAGGAATAAAAAGAAAATTACTTATATCTATAAGTAATTCTACCTTTATCCAAACTATATGGATTTATTTCAACTTTTACTTTATCTCCCGGTACAATTTTAATATAATTCATTCTAATTTTTCCGCTAATATGACACAAAACTTCTTTATCAAGTCCATCAAGTTTTACTTTAAACATTGCGTTTGGTAATGCTTCAGTCACAGTGCCATCAATTTCTAAAACGTCTTTTGCCATTATTCTTCCTCCGTTAAAATTTCTGCTTTGTTATTAATTATAGCAATTTGATGTTCATAATGAACACCTACTTCCATATCCTCACAATAAACATCCCATCCGTTATCTGCTAAAACAGGCTCACCGCATTTATGACAAAGCATAGGCTCAATACAAAAAACATGCCCGTTTTTTACTTTTTCCCCTTGATTCGGTTTACCTTCAACATAATTTAAAATCTGAGGTTCTTCATGAGGTTTTCTACCTATACCATGACCACTATACCCTTTTAAAGGAACATATCCGTGAGAAGTAATATAATCTTCTATAAGTTTACTAATCTGTTTATATCTAATCCCAGGTTTAATATGTTTAACCGCATGATAAATAGCATCTCTTGCTACGTCTATCATTTTTTGATATTCTTCTTTAATCTTTCCAACTCCTACAGTAATGGCAGCATCTCCATACCAACCATTCAATTCAACTCCGACATCATATCCTACCACATCACCCTCTTTTAAAGGTTCATTATTTGGAATACCATGTATTACTACACCATTCCTACTGATACATACACTGTTTGGAAAATCATATAAACCTTTAAAAGCAGGTCTAGCTCCATGACTTCTAATAAATTCTTCCGCCATTTTATCAAGTTCTAATGGAGTAATTCCTGGTTTTGTATTTTCTCTAAGTAATTTCAAAGTTTTTGCTACAATTTTAGCAGATTTTTTAATTTCTTCTATTTCTTTAGGTTTCCTAATTGAAATTGCCATATATTTAATCTCCTCATAATAAAATAAAAGGGCTTAAAGCCCCGTAACTGATAAAGTATCATATTTTTGCATGGTAAGCTGAGCCTGAATTCTTCTCATAGTATCAATTGCTACCTGTACTACAATAAGAACGGCTGTTCCACCAAAATAGAAATTAATTCCTAATAGTTTTACAAGTAACCATGGAAGTACAGTAATTAGTCCTAAATATAAAGACCCCCAAAATGTAAGTCTACTAGCAACTTCATTTAAAAACTTAGCAGTCTGTTCACCGGGTCTTATTCCGGGAATAAACCCACCTTGTTTTTTAAGATTTTCAGCAATTTCTTTTGCGTTAAATACTATTGAAGCATAAAAATATGCAAAGAAAATCACTAAGAAAAATTCAAGAATATGAAATAAATATCCGTTGGGATTTAATAAATCTCTTATTTGTACTAATACAGGATTGGTAACACCACTTAATATTGTTAATGGAAACATTAAAATAGCACTTGCAAAAATCGGAGGAATTACACCACTTAAATTTAGTTTAATCGGAATATAATTCATAATTCTTTTCATTCTGTTTTGCATTAAAACTTTTTTTTGATAAGAAACCGGAATACGTCTTTCAGCAAGTTCTACATAAATAATAAACGCAATAGTTCCTACCACGATTGCTAAAATTACTAACAAGCCTATTACACTTAATTCTCCAACATCAACTAAATTTAAAATTCCGACAATAGCAGAAGGAATAGCACTTACAATTCCGGCAAAAATAATTAAACTAATGCCGTTTCCTATACCTCTTTCACTTATTTGCTCACCGATCCATACTAAAAGCATCGTACCGCCAAGCATAGAAAAAGCTGTCAATACAACAAAAGTAGTTTTATCTATCATAACGGCACTCTCACCCATTCTTCCGGTCATAGAAGAAAGTCCCATCGCAATACCAATAGCCTGTATAAAAGCAATAGCAACAGTTGCGTATTTAATTATTTTCATATATTTTTGAAAACCTTGAGAATCTTTTTTAAGTTCTCCCAGTTTCGGAAATGTAGCAGCCAGAAGTTCCATAATGATAGAAGCTGTAATGTAAGGCATAACACCTAATGCGATAATACTCATACGGCTCACAGCATTACCACTAAACATATTGAGTAAGCCTAATGCGTCATTTTGATGACCTGCAAAAAATTCTTTTATTACATCTAAATTTACCCCTGGTACAGGAACATATGCTAATACTCTATAAATGAGAAGGAAACCAAGGGTAATTAGAATTTTTTTAGCTATTGGATTCATACCCTTACTTTCCAGAAGTTGTTATGTTAGCGTCTTTTATTCTGTCTTTTAATTCTTTAGCTTTTGTTCCGATAAGTTTAATATTTCTAGATTTAATCTTTACTATTTTTCCTAAGCTCTCAGTTGTAATTTCTTCAAGCTCAAGAATCTGAGTAAATTTATCTACATTAATAGCTTGAGGTTTTTCTCTTTTTGTTGTAAAGCCAACTTTTGGCAATCTTCTTTGAAGTGGAGTTTGACCACCTTCAAAGCCTCTTTTATGAGAATAACCAGTTCTTGATTTTTGACCTTTTTGCCCTCTTGTAGAGGTTTTACCATAACCGCTAGCTGGTCCGCGTCCTACTCTTTTTGTTTTATGAGTAGAACCGCATGCCGGTTTTAAATTATTTAATGCCATGATTACGCCTTTTTGCTTTTAATCATTTTTAGAGCTTCAACTGTAGCTCTTACCAAGTTATGAGGTTCATTTGAACCTAGGGATTTAGATAAAATATCTTTAATACCAACAAGTTCAAGTACCGGTCTTACCGCACCACCTGCGATTAGTCCCGTACCTTCACTTGCCGGTTTAAGTAAAATTTTTGACGCGTTATATTTTGCTTGAACGTCATGATTAATTGTATTACCATGAATACCTTCGATTTTTACAAGATTTTTAAACGCATCGTCAATCGCTTTTTTGATGGCATCAGGAACTTCTTTAGCTTTACCAGTTCCAACTCCCACGATTCCTTTTTTATTACCTACAACTACTAAGGCGTTAAATCTGAATCTTCTACCACCTTTAACAACCTTAGTAATTCTACCGATATTAACAACTACTTCTTCAAATTCTTCTCTATTATAATCTTTTATTACTTGTTGTTTTTTAGCCATTTGCCATGTCCTTTACAGTTTTATACCATTTTCTCTTAGAGTATCTGCAAATGCTGCAACTACACCATGATATTTATATCCGTTTCTATCAAAAGAAACTTTTTCTATATTGGCAGCTTTTAATTTATCAGCAAAAAGAGCCGCCGCTTTTTTAGCACCTTCAATATTTGAAGGTAATTTTTCTTCAAGATGAGCTGTGTTTAAGAACGCAAGAGTGTTTCCAGCAACATCATCAATTGCTTGAACGATGATGTATTTGTTTGATTTATAAATAGTTACTCTTGGCATTTCAGCCGTTCCGCTTATTCTACCTCTAACTCTTCTTTTTCTTTTAAGTCTTCTTAAATCTCTTTTAGCTAATGCTTTACTTCTTCTCATCTCTCACCCTTATTTTTTAGCTGTTTTACCAGCTTTTCTAATAATATGTTCATCAACATATTTAACACCCTTACCTTTATAAGGCTCAGGTTTTCTGAAGCTTCTAATTTCTGCTGCTACTTGACCAACTTGTTGTTTATCGCTACCTTTTACAGTAATGATATTTTTTTCTACTGTAATAGTAATCCCTTTTGGGATTTCATAATTTATAGGGTGTGAATATCCAAGTTGAAGCTCAAGAACATTTCCTTTTACAGCCGCTCTGTAACCTACCCCGTTTATTTCAAGTTTCTTTTCGAATCCTTGAGTTAGTCCTATAACTGCATTGTTTGCTAAAGCTCTAACAGTTCCCCACATAGCTTTAGCAAATTTTTCATCATTTACAGGCTCAAAAGTTAATGTATCGCCTTCGATATTTACTTTAACGACACCTTTTGTGTCGATTTCTTTACATTCTTGGCCTTTACAAATTTTTAATTTATTCCCTTCAAGTTTAGCTTCAAGGCCAGAAGCTAACTTTACGGGCTGCTTACCAATTCTACTCATTAAAGCTCTCCTTATTAATTTTTACCAAATACTACAAATAACTTCGCCGCCTACTTTTTGTTTGTAAGCTTCATCATTTGGTAATACACCTTTATTTGTAGATACAACTAAAGTACCAAATCCGTTTTTGAAGTTTTTAATATCTTGATAACCTTTATAAACCCTTCTACCAGGTTTTGAAATTCTTTTAACTTCATTAATTACAGAATTTCCGTTTTCATCATATTTTAAAGTAACGTTAATAAATTTTTTATTTCCATCTTCAATTACTTTATAACTTTCAATATAACCTTTTTCTTCAAAAACTTTTAAAACATCTTCCATTAGCTTTGAGTGATTCAGTTTAGTAACTTCCAAACCTCTCATTGCGGCATTTCTGATTCTTGTTAATCCGTCTGCAATAATATCATTCATCATCGTGGCATCCTTTTACCAGCTTGCTTTTTTAACACCAGGGAGTAATCCCTCGTTTGCCATTTTTCTTAGGCAAATTCTACAAATACCAAAATCTCTATATACAGAGTGAACTCTACCGCAAATAGAGCATCTTGTATATGCTCTAACTTTGAATTTTGGTTTTCTTTTAGCTTTAGCAATCATACTTTTTTTTGCCATATTACTTTCCTTTTGTAAATGGGAATCCGATAAGTTCAAGCATTCTTTCAGCTTGTTTATCGTCTTCAGTTGTTGTTGAAATATTGATGTTCATACCGTGAACTTTGATAATGTCATCATAATCAACTTCTGTAAATACAAGTTGTTCATCAAGTCCGAAGTTAAAATTACCTCTTCCGTCAAATCCGTTTCTGTTAACACCTTTAAAGTCTCTCACTCTCGGAAGAGCAATAGAAATTAATTTTTGTAAGAAGTTCCACATCATATCGCCTCTTAGTGTTACTTTTACACCAACAGGCATACCTTCTCTTACTTTAAAACCTGCCACAGATTTTCTAGCAGGAGTAATTACCGCTTTTTGTCCGGTAATAATTGTTAATGTATCAGCAACGCTTTGAAGGAATTTTTTATCTCTACTTCCTTCACCAACACCAGCACTAACTACTATTTTCTCAAGGTTAGGAATAAGCATTGGGTTTTTGATATCAAATTCTTCAACAAGTTTAGGTCTAACTTCGTTATAGTATCTCTCTTTTACTTCAAATGTTCTAGCCATTGCCTTAACCTTCTACTTTTTTTACGTTAGAGATGTGAATTGGTTTTTCAATATATTCAAAACCACCTTTTGGGTTTTGCTCAGTTGGCTTAACAGCCTTTTTAACAATATTCACACCCTTAACTATAACTTTAGCTTCTTTAGGAATAACTTTTAAAACTTCACCTGTTTTACCTCTGTCATCTCCTGCGATAACTTTTACAGTATCGCCTTTTTTAATTTTAAATTTAGGAGGTAGATTTTTTCTAGCAGCCATTATAACACCTCCGGAGCTAATGATGTAATTTTTTGGAACCCTTCATGTCTAACTTCTCTAGCAATCGGACCGAAAATACGAGTTCCAACAGGTTCTTTTTTAGCATCGATAATAACTGCTGCGTTATCATCGAATCTGATTAAAGAACCGTTTTCTCTTTGAAGTTCTTTTTTAGTTCTAACTATTACAGCTTTAACAACTTGACCTTTTTTAATTTTTCCGTTTGGAAGGGCTTTTTTTACAGAGGCGACAATAATGTCACCAACTCTAGCATATCTTCTTTTTGACCCTCCCAAAACTTTAATACACATAATTTCTTTAGCACCGCTGTTGTCAGCGACTTTTAGTCTTGTAAATGGTTGAATCATTCTTATTCTCCTCTTTCAACAATTTCTTTAAGAACAAAAGTTTTTCTTTTAGAAATTGGTCTATGCTCAATAGCAGTTACGATATCTCCAACGTTTGCTTCGTTGTTTTCATCATGAACAAGATATTTTTTGAATTTTTTTACAATTTTATGATATTTTGGGTGTAAAACTTTTCTCTCAACTAAAACGTTGATAGTTTTATCACCCGTTTTTTTAATAACTTTTCCTTGAATAACTCTTTTAGGCATTAGTTACCCCTTTTCATTCTCATCGCAGTTTTAATTCTTGCGATGTCTTTTCTGATTTTTGAAACTAGAGACGTATCTTGTAGCTGCATAGTTTTTAATTTCATTCTAGTTTCGAACAGTTCCATTTTTTTGTTTTTAAGAAGCTCTTGTAATTCAGCTTCTGATTTTTGAACTAATTCCGCTACGTTAAGTTTAGTATAGCTCATTTTCACTCTCCATAGTTACTATTTTTGTTTTAAATGGTAATTTAGCAGCTGCAAGAGTTAAAGCTCTGATCGCAGTGTCGTTATCAACACCAGTGATTTCAAAAATAATTCTTCCAGGTTGGATATTCATTACCCACTCTTCAACACTACCTTTACCTTTACCCATTCTCACACCAACAGGTTTAGCAGTTAGAGGTTTATCAGGGAATACTCTAATCCAAATTTTCCCTGTTCTTTTCATGGTTCTACTTAGTGCTACCCTTCCGGCTTCAATTTGTCTTGAATTAATTCTTCCAAGCTCAAGGGCTTTAAGTCCATATGTTCCAAACGCAAGGCTGTTTCCTCTGTACGCCTTACCTCTGTTTCTACCTTTTTGTTGTTTTCTATACTTAGTTCTTTTTGGCATTAACATTTCTGCGTCCTTTTCTTCTTCTTTGAGGTTTTCTCTCCTCAGTAGAAGATTCTACTTGATTACCTTTTTTTTGTAATACTTCACCTTTGAATATCCAAACTTTAACACCGATAATTCCGTATGTTGTTAAAGCTTCAGCAAATCCGTAATCGATTTTTGCTCTTAATGTGTGTAGAGGAACTCTACCTTCAAGATACCATTCAGTTCTCGCCATTTCGGCTCCATTTAGTCTTCCTGAAACTTGAACCTTAATACCTTTTGCTCCGGCTTTTAAAGCGTTTTGAATAACTTTTTTCATAGCTCTTCTAAACGCTACCCTTCTTTCGATTTGAGTAGCTACGTTTTCAGCCGCTAACTGCGCTGAAATTTGAGGTTTTCTTTCTTCTTTAATGTTAAGGATAAGTTCTTTATCTCCAACTAATTTTTGAAGTTCTTTTTTAAGAGCCTCAACTTCGCTACCACCTTTACCGATGATGATACCAGGTTTAGCGGCAAAAATAGTAATTCTTACTTTTTTAGGTGTTCTTTCAATGATAATATCACTAATACCTGCGTAATAAAGTTTTTTCTTTAAGAATTTTCTAAGTTCATAGTCATTTAGAACATTCTCAGGCATAGTATTGTAGTTAATAAACCATCTACTTCTCCAGTTTTTGTTAATCCCAAGTCTTAGTCCGATTGGATTCGTTTTTTGACCCATTAGCTTTCCTTTTCAACTTCTACATAGATATGAGCAGTAGGTTTTTGGATTCTGCTTGCCATTCCTCTAGCTCTTGGTCTAAATCTTTTTAGATATGGACCTCTGTCAACTCTACAAGATTTAACTACAACTTCATTAGCGTCAAATCCGCCATTTGCGATAGCACTAGCAAGAACTTTTGCGATAACTCTTGCCGCTTTATTCGGCATAAATTCAAGTTTAGCAAGAGCTTCTTCAGCGTTCATACCTTGAATTTCTCTTGCTACAAGTCTTGCTTTAGTTGGCGATAATCTTATAAATTTTAATGTTGCTTTACTCATCACCTATCCTTACTTACCTATTTTCTTTTGAACAGAACCTTTATGTCCTCTAAAAGTTCTAGTCGGTGCGAATTCACCAAGTTTGAAACCAATGTGTCTTTCTGTTATATACACAGGAACAAAATCTCTTCCATTATGTACATTAATTGTAAGACCAATCATTTCAGGAACGATTGTACTTCTTCTAGACCAAGTTTTAATAGGTTTAGGATTTTTTTCTTCTTTTGCTTTAAGTACTTTTTTCATTAAATGGTCATCTACAAAAGGACCTTTTTTTAAACTTCTAGCCATGAGCTATCCTTATTTCTTTCTTCTTGAAATGATATATTTATCAGATTGTTTTTTCTTACGAGTTTTATAACCTTTAGTCGGCATACCCCAAGGTGTAACAGGATGATTACCTTTACTTCTACCTTCACCCCCACCGTGTGGATGGTCAACCGGGTTCATAGCAATACCTCTTGTTTGAGGTCTGATTCCAAGCCATCTGCTTCTTCCGGCTTTACCGATAACAATATTTTGATATTCAGCATTACCAACAGTACCGATAGTCGCCATACATTCACCAAGAATTTTTCTCATTTCACCTGATGGTAATCTAAGAATTACGTATTTTCCCTCACGTCCCATAATTTGGCAACTGTTTCCGGCACTTCTTGCGATTTGTCCACCTTTACCAGGTTTCATTTCAACATTATGTACAACAGTACCAACAGGAATATTTTTAAGTTTCATAGCATTACCAGGTAAAATATCAAGACCGGCTTCAGCCGCCATTACAGTATCACCAACTTTAAGACCTTCAGGTTGGATAATGTATCTTTTGTCACCATCAGCATAGCTGATTAGACAAATTCTACAGTTTCTGTAAGGATCATATTCGATAGTCATAACTTTACCAGGAACACCGAATTTATTTCTTTTAAAATCGATAATTCTATAAAGTTTTTTATGTCCGGCTTCTCTATGACGAGAAGTAATTCTTCCCATATTGTTTCTTCCAGCTTTTGCCGGAAGTTTAATTAAAAGTTTTTTAACCGTCGGTTTTGAAGTAATATCGCTGTTATCAAGCGTAGTCATAAATCTTCTTGACGGTGTATACGGTTTATATTTTTTTACTGCCATCTTCTATCCTTATACACTTAGGCTTTCAAGTTTTGCATCTTCAGGTAATTTAACATAGAATTTTTTATAATCCGGTCTTTTACCTTCGATTCCTCTAAATCTTTTCACTTTACCTTTTTGTCTAAGTGAATTAACTTTAATAGGTGTAACACCGAAATACTCTTTAAAAATCTGTTTTAGTTGGTTTTTTGTCACTTTTGGTGATGTTTGAACTACTAAAACACCTTGCTCTTGTAAGTTAAGAGCTTTTTCCGTATAAACGATTGATTTAATATCTGTAATATCTGCCATAGCTTAGCCCTTTATAACTTTATCAAATGCAGCTTCATCAAAAATAATACTTTTGAAAACGCTTGCGTAATATGCGTTTAATTCTTCCGGTGTAATAATATATACGTTTGGAATATTTCTGAATGCTAAATATGTTTTTTCATCCATATTATCTACTACGATTAGATAATCTCTTTCATTGAATGTATCTAACCATTTTTGTGCGTCTTTAGTTTTTCCAGATTCAATTTTAACTTCTGGAACAACATAAATTTTTTCATTTTCAGCTTTTTCGTTAAGAGCGTATTTAAGCGCAACTCTTTTTTGTTTTTTATTAAGTTTTTGAGACCAGTCTCTTTCGTTTCTTGGTCCGTGTGCTACACCACCACCAACGAAATGAGGTGCTCTAATCGAACCTTGTCTAGCTCTACCTAAACCTTTTTGTCTGAATGGTTTTTTACCACCACCGCTTACTTCACCTCTTGTTTTTGTATGAGCAGTTCCCGCTCTTTGATTAGCTAAGTAAGCTTTTACATAAAGATAAAGGTTATGCGGATTAATTCCTTGAAAATCTTCCGGTAATTGATTTATTTTTTTGAATTCTACACTCATTTCACAATCCTTACTTTTCCTAGGCTTCCGTTTGCTCCAGGAACACTTCCTTTAATTACAAGTACGCCCATTTCAGGGTCAAATTCTACTACTTCAGCGTTAACTGTAATGTTTTTGTTTCCATAGTGTCCTGGCATTTTTTTACCAGGCATAACTCTTCCTGGAAATTCACAGTTACCGATTGATCCAGGCGCTCTGTGAAATCTTGAACCGTGGCTTCCCGGTCCTCCGCCAAATCCGTATCTTTTTACAACACCTTGAAAACCTCTACCTTTGCTTTTGAAAGTAAGTTTCACTTTTTTTGCTTCTTTTAGAGGTTCAAGAGATAAATCTCCCGCTTCAGTATTAGCTACGGCTAATTCTACAAATCTGTTGAATTCTTTACTTAGTCCGTATTTTTTTTGCATACCTTCGATAGGTTTATTTACTTTTTTACCTTTAGGATAAGCAACCAATGCTTTCCCGTCTTCTTTAATTTCGCAAACTTTTGCTGGTACTATTTTTAATAGTGTAACAGGGATGCTTTTCTCTCCTACTGTTCTACTCATTCCGATTTTTTCAACTATAAATTCCATTCAATTCTCCTTAACTTAATGCCCTAACTTCTACATCCACCTCTGGTGCCAACTCAAGTTTCATAAGTTGGTCAACTGTATCAGGTGACGCGTTAACAACATCAATAAGTCTTCTGTGAATTCTAATTTCAAATTGTTCTCTTGAATCTTTATTGATGTGAGGTGATCTTAAAACTGTATATCTTCTGATTTTTGTAGGTAGAGGAATTGGTCCCTTTACTTCCGCACCAGTTCTTTTAATAGCATCTGTAATAATAGAAACCGCTTTATCAAGCACTCTGTGGTCATATGCTTGAAGTTTGATTCTGATTTTTTCCATTCTCATTCCTTTTTAAAGATCTCGTGGTTTGCCACGCTGTTTGGAGTTGAAATTATAAGCGATTTTTAAGTTTTTATCAAGAGAAAAAGTAGGTATTTTTTCCTTTTTGGAAGGAAAAAGAAAAGAGTTTAATTTTTTAAAAATGCGTTATTTTCGGATGAAAAGCATTTTTTACGACATATTCTACCGCTTCATCTACATCATCCGTAACAAGATAAAGTTTTTTGTCTTTTTCATCGATATACCCGTATTCAAGCATCGTGTCGAAAAACTTCAAAAGCGGCTTATAAAATTCACTTCCGAAAAACACAACCGGGATTTTACTCATTTTTTTTGTTTGAATTAATACCAAAACTTCACTTAATTCATCCAGCGTACCAAAACCTCCAGGCATCATAACGGTTCCCACACTGTATTTTAAAAATGTAACCTTTCTAGTGAAAAAATATCTGAATTTCAAAGGAATTTTTACATAAGGATTTATATGTTGTTCGTGAGGAAGCTCGATATTAAGCCCAATACTTATTTTTGCACCTTTGTTTGCAGCCTCCATAATCCCAGGACCGCCTCCTGTAATAATGGCAAAACCTTTATTACTGAGTTTTTTTGAAATTTCAGTTGCTTTTTCATAATAATAACTCCCAGGCTTTTCCCTTGCGCTTCCAAAAATAGAAATTGCAGGAGGAATATCCTCAAGCTCTTCAAAAGCATCTGTAAAGTCACTAAGCACCCTAAACATCCTCCACATATCTTTTGTCAAATCTCTATTATCCAAAAACTCTTTTTGAATGTCTTTCATTTTTATCCTTTAGAAAAGTCTTCCCATTTTTTTATATCCCAAATAAAACAAAACAGCACCTATTACAATCTCTCCGGTAAAATAAGGCAGTAAATCTATAAATTCAGTTCCCCTGAAAAATATGGACTGAGCACCTTCTATGTAATATTTAACTGGTGAGATAATGCTGAGTTTTTGAAGCCAAGGCGCCATGGAATGAATCGGTGTCCAAGCCCCGCTTAAAAACAAAAGCGGCATAATAACCAAAACGGTATATTGGGAAACTTCAAGGACGCTGTTTGAATAGGCGGCAATTACAAGGGCAATTCCTCCCATAGCCATTATAAAGAAAAACGTTAAAAGGAAAAAATAAAACAGATTTCCGTTTATCGGCACCCCGAACACCCCAAACAGTATAAGCCCTATTCCCATTACAAGGCCTACCGTTATTATAAAAATCTGCGAAAAAATTTTAGCAAACATAATCAACGCACCGTTTGCCGGCATCAAAAGCATAATATCCCATGTCCCGGCTTCTTTTTCCCTTACGAACACAACTGCTATTAAAACAAGGCTTAACATCGTCACTACGCTTAAAAGCTCGCTCAGACTCATAAACCATTTTGAATTTGA
>JAMOTL010000020.1 GCA_027062285.1 Nautiliaceae bacterium | reverse complement strand
ATTTTAAAGAACTTAGCGCCATATTTAGCGTTCTTGGAATTGGAGTTGCACTCATATAAAGGGTATGGACTTTTTCGCTTAATTCTTTTAGTTTTTCTTTCTGTTTTACACCAAACTTATGCTCTTCATCAATAATCAAAAGCCCAAGGTTTTTATACTCCACATTAAGTCCCGCGTGGGTTGAGATAAGTATATCAATTTCGCCGTTTTTAACTTTTTCTAAAATCTCTTTTTTCTCTTTAGCGGAAGTAAATCTGTCAAGTTTTGCTATTTTTATTTCAGGATAATCTTTAAACCTTTCTTTAAAACTCTCATAATGCTGATTGACCAATATTGTGGTAGGAGCGATTACGGCCACCTGATAACCTGATTTGGCTACTACAAAACTCGCCACCATAGCAACTTCGGTTTTTCCAAACCCTACATCTCCTGTTAAAAGTCTATCCATAATTTTTGTTTTAAAATCTTCCAAAATCTCTTTTATTACTTTTTTCTGGTCGTTTGTATGCGTAAAAGGAGCTTTTTTTATAAATTCTTCAACTCCGCTTAAATCAAGCTTTATAGGGTCGCTTATCTCTCTTTTTGCGGCAATTTTTACAATATCTGCGGCAATTGCGTATACTTTTTCTTTTATTTTTGTAAGTTTTTTGGCAAACGTTCCTTTGCCGAGTCTGTCAAGCGTAGGAATAACACCGCCTGGGGCGATATATCTTTCAAGTTTATCAAGATTTTCAACAGGCAAAAGAAGTTTATCTTCATTTGCGTAAATCACTTCGGCAAACTCACCTGTTTTTCCAAGAACTTCCATTTTTTTAAGTCCCATAAACTTCCCGATACCATGCTCTAAATGGACGACAAAATCACCCTTTTTAAGTTCATCAAGTGCTAAATTTACTCTTTTTTTCTTTTCAAATTCCGGAGGATTAAGAGAAATTACATGTTTTTCAGGACAGGAAAAATTAACGGAGGCTGAATTTTTTATCCATTTTACAATCGGGGCTTTTAATTTTACAAAATCATCAAGCCCGTATTCCCTTAAAAGCACTTCATTTTTAGCCACAATTTCAAGAGGCGTTTTTTCATCCCACGGCTTTTCATTAATAAATATTTTTTTATCTTTAATGTTCCATTTTGTATCTTTACACTCTCCCTGAGGAATTATTTCTGCTTTCAACACAGCTTCGTTAAACTCTTTATAAAACTCCCTGTATTCTTCAATCTCCTGAGTTAAATCATAAAGCAAAACAAAATCTGTTAAAAATTCCCTCTCAAGATACCAAAAGCCAAGTGAATAAAAGTCTTTATAAAAGGTTGCAAATTCACTTTTTTGAATTTTTTGCTGAATTTCTTCATACTCTTTTTTATCAAGAGCGGCAATTGCAGGAATTATTTTAAATTCGTCAATTTCTTCAATACTTTTTTGAGTGGTTTCGTCAAATATTCTTATACTCTCCACTTCCGTATCAAAAAGAGAAACCCTAACAGGCTTATCAAGATTTATAGACCATATATCAAGTATATCCCCTCTAAAACTGACTTCTCCTTTTTCGCTTACTATATCAACTCTCTCATATCCCCATAAAATCAGTTTTTCTTTTAGCTCTTTCAAATTTATTGTATCACCAAAAGCAATTTTTACATCTTTATAATATCTTTTTACAGGGAGTTTTTTCATAATACTCGCATAAGGGGAAATAAAATAATGATTTTCGTTATAATATTTATATAGAGCATTGTTAAGTTCAAATATCTCTCTTCTGAAACTTCTTAAATCATCCCCTAAAACCGCCCTGAAATCAGGAAAAACAACAGCCGGGAGATTTAAATATTTATAAACTTCCGCAATGTTTAATGCTTCTTTTAAAGAAGCCGTTATGATATTTGTTTTTTTATTCTTTAAAAACTCATACACTTTTGCCTGCAAGTTTATACCTTTAAATCAAGATTTTTGAGATAATTAAGATATATATTTTTTATTCTTTCAAAAACCGCTTCGGATTTTTCTTCATTATATACATGAGATGAAATATTTCTGTCTTCCAACATATCAAGAATTATTTCATCATCATCAATTATTTTTGCTTTGAACGCTTCTTTTACACAGCTTCTTGGTGAATAACACTCAATTCCCTGATACAGTAAAACTGCCCTTAACGCTTTCCATAAAAGTTCTACGGTAAATTCGAACCTCTGAATTACTCCGTCTTTATCAAGCTCGTTTTTTGCTTCTTTTACACCCTCTTCAAGTCGACTTAAAGCTTTTTCAAAATTTTTTATCTTTAAAAGCGCTTCGGATTTTGTCATAGTTTTATTCCTTCTTTTAATACTTTGTTTTTAAATTCTTCGCTCATTTCATCAAAAAAAACCAAATCCACACTGTAAAGCCCGGCAGCTTTGTCTATTTTTTCCTTAAGTTTTCTTTTTCCCCTAAAATTCAAATCAATATCCACCGCAATATCAATATCGGAATTTTTAAGATTATCCCCTCTTGCGCGCGAACCAAAAAGATATACCGCTTTTGGATTATACTCTTTTAAAATTTCGGCTATTTTTTTAATTTTTTCCATTTTAAAAACTCCTCAACCACACTGAAACTTCCAAAAACAAGCATAGGCTTTTCAATTTCTTT
>JAMOTL010000019.1 GCA_027062285.1 Nautiliaceae bacterium | reverse complement strand
TGTTTTTATATTCATCAATGCTTTTTGACCAGAAAGGATTATTTAGCATTACATTGCCGGGACATTTAGGAAATCCTATTTTTAAAAGCGCTTCAGTGAATTCTTCAAAATATTTTCTGTTTATATTCAGGTCGTTGTCTAAAATTATTCCGTTATCCTGGTCAGTTCTTATTATCTGTTCTCCTCTTCCTTCACTGCCCATAACGATAAGAGAAGATTTTTTTGTGTATTCTTCCGGAAAAATGAAATTTGCTATTTTTTGAAAAATTTTTTCGTTTAAGGCACTTATTACTTTTGCTATATATCTTGCGTTCAATCCTTTAGAATATAAAAGTTTTATAAGTTCAATAAAGCTATCGCTTATCTCTTTTAAATCTTCTATAGATTTTGCTTTTTCTATTTTTACGTTTATCAGGTGCGAATGGTTTGAAAAATAACTTAATAAATCTATCTGTTCTATAGTTCCTAAAATTTCGTTTTCTTTTGTTACTACAAGTCTTTTGATATTGTGTTTTGTCATTTCAAGAAGGGCGTTAAATAAAAAATCTTCATAATTAATGGTTTTTAGAGGTGAAGAAGCTATTTTTATTATTTCGTCTTTTGGCGAAATATCGTTTAATATGATTTTTTTGAGATTTGAATCAGTAACTATGGCGTTATCTCCTACAATTATCGCCGACGCTTTTTCATTTTCTTTTTTTAACAGACTGTTTTTTATCGTTTCGTTTTCACTTACAAAAACCACCGGATGAATAATAAGCTCTTTTACTCTTGCGGCTAAAAATGAGCTGAAAAAGTTTTGATAGTTTTTTTCTTTTAAATGTTGGAGTTTTGAAGCGATGTCTTGTAAAAAAAATTTTTTAAACTTTTCATTTTTCAAAAGTTTTAAAAAAGTCTCTTTATCAAGTTCGTATGCGAGTGTTTCTTCAATTACTTCAGCACTTGTATCTCTGTTTTGAATAATTTCTTTTGCAAAAACTATATCTTCGTTTGTAAGGATTTCTTCATCGGTTTTTATTTTGCCTTTTATAATAATATATACTTTATCAGGCTTTATTTTTGTTTCTTGAGGGAAATATTCAATATTAAGATTATCAACCGCGAGGGAGAGTTCCTCGTCGGTTAATAAATCGAAAGGAGGGATTGAGATGATAAATTCACGAATTTCATTCATTGTTTAACCTTAATGTTTATCTGTCGCACCTTCAGCACCGATTCCTGTTTCTGAACGGATAAGTTGAGCTTCAAAGAGTTCTCTTTCTCTTTTTGCATCTTCGCTTTTATCTGTAATAGAAAAGAACCAAATGGCAACGAATGCTACAGTTACACTGATAAGTGCCGGATATTTTGATGGGAAAATAGGTTTTTCAAATCCAAATACGGATACCCATACTGTCGGTCCTAAAATTACCAGTAATATAGCTGTGATAAGACCGATACTTCCACCGATTACCGCACCTCTTGTAGTAAGATTTTTCCAATACATTGATAAGAATAATACCGGGAAGTTGGCACTAGCAGCAATAGCAAACGCCAAACCTACCATAAATGCGATGTTTTGTTTTTCAAAAGCGATTCCTAATAAAATTGCCAAAACACCGATAGTTAAAGTTGCTATTCTTGAAACTATCATCTCTTGTTTTTCGTCTATTTGACCTTTTTTAATTACGCTTGCGTATAAATCGTGGCTAATGGCACTAGCACCCGCTAATGTCAGTCCTGATACAACCGCAAGGATTGTAGCAAACGCAACCGCTGAAATAAATCCTAAGAACAGGTTACCACCGATAGCATGAGCTAAATGAATAGCCGCCATGTTGTTACCACCGATTAATTTTCCGGCAGCATCGAAATATTGAGGGTTTGACATAACAAAAACAATTGCTCCAAATCCGATAATAAATGTTAGGATATAAAAATATCCGATAAATCCTGTTGCGAAAAATACTGATTTTCTAGCTTCTTTAGCATCCGCAACTGTAAAGAATCTCATAAGAATATGAGGAAGACCCGCTAAACCGAACATCAACGCCACACCAAGTGAAATAGCAGAATACGGGTCACTAACCAGTCCTCCAGGTGCCATAATTTTTTCGTGTAAAGGGTGGATTTCCACCGCTTTTTTGAAAAATTCTTCAAAATCAAATCCAAAATGCGCCATAACCGCCAATGCCATAAAAGTTGCACCAGCTAACAATAATCCGGCTTTAATAATCTGTACCCAGGTTGTAGCAAGCATTCCACCGAATGTTACATAAAGTATCATTAAAACACCTACTATAATTACCGCATATGTGTACGGAAGTCCAAATAATACCTGAATTAATTTACCGCTACCAACCATTTGAGCGATAAGATAAAGTAATACCGTAGCAATACCACCAAATGCCGCTAAAGTTCTTATAGGTCCTTGTTTTAATCTGAAAGATACAACATCGGCAAAAGTATATTTACCAAGGTTTCTAAGTCTTTCCGCAATCAAAAACAACACAAAAGGCCAACCTACCAAAAATCCGATTGAGTAGATAAGTCCGTCATAACCTTTTAAATAAACCAAACCTGAAATTCCCAAAAACGATGCCGCAGACATATAATCCCCAGCTAGCGCAAGTCCGTTTTGAAAACCTGTAATTCCTCCACCTGCTGTATAAAAATCTTTTGCCGTTTTTGTTCTTTTAGCCGCCCAGTATGTAATACCAAGTGTGGCTAATA
>JAMOTL010000018.1 GCA_027062285.1 Nautiliaceae bacterium | reverse complement strand
CTCCGGCCCCTTGTAACAGACGTCCGAAAATAAGCATATATATATTTGTAGAAAAAGCACATACCAAACTGCCTAAAAAAAGTAGTAAAAGACCGATGACTAAGATTGTTTTTTTGTCATATTTATCCGCCAGTTTTCCAAAAGGTATCTGTAAGAAAACCTGAGAGAGAGCATACGCGCCAAGAGCCACACCTACGCTAAATTCGGTAGCCCCCTGAAGATGCATGGCATAAAGGGCAAGGACCGGCATTACGATAAAGAGTCCTAAAAACCTTATAGCCATAAGCAAACTTAGATAAATCATAAACAGCCTTTTTTTGTGAAATTATACACAAGTTTTGTTTAAGTTTTTTTTAAGGCTGCCGATTTGGATACAAATATTTTAAATAAGGAAGTTAAAATGAAATGGTTAGGGAAAACTTCAAAAGCATTAATTTTAGCAAGTGTGGGTAGTTTGATTTTAGGATGTGGAGGAGGAGGCGGCGGCAGTGCCAAATCTCAGCCGACTAAAATCAGCGGTAGCGTGGAAGCAAGTTATTTAAAAAATGTAAAAGTGTGTGTAAAAGATACTGCTCAGTGTGTTTTGACAGATAATGCCGGAAGATTTACTCTGCCAGTAACGGCTCCTGCGGAACTTGAACTGAAGATAGGTAATTATAATTTAGGAAGCGTAAGTGTAACTCAGCCGAGTATTAAAATAACGCCGGGAATGCTCGCTGACGGTAATGTAACTTTGGCAGGATATTTAGGAACCTTTTTACATTACGCGTCAGGAGCGAGTATCGATAGTAGTGTGTGTGATATGAATAATATCAAAAATTTGGAGATAAACGCAAGCGGTAATACGATTTTGGAAAAAATCAAAAACTATCTTTCCCAAAATTCCGTTTTAAAAGCAAAAGTAAACAATAATGAAATAAACGTTTCTTTAAAAGACGTTGATTATTATGTTACAAACAATCCTTTAAAAAGCGGTCTTTCAAATGTAGAATATGAAGGAGCGGCCACAGTAGGAGACTTTGCCAAATTTAAATTTGATTTTAGAAACGATACGGTAAATTATAAATTTTCCGGAAATTATTTAGGTTCTTCAGAGATGAACAGAAAATTTATAAATCTCTATAGAAATATGTTTTTCATAGGTAAAAATACCAGCGAATTTTATTTTATTACAAGCGGGGTAATGGTTGCTAAGATAGTAAATTCAAAAGGAAATTTCGATATTATCGCTATTCCTAAAAATTACAGAAATTTAAATGTAAACGATGTAGCTAAAAATTATAACTTAATCGTTAAAAATCTTAATATAGACGGAAATGTTTATAATGCTTTCGTAATGCTGTCTTTGAACGATGACAAAACTTATGTGATGAACGTTAAACCTTTAAGTGAAGAGAATGCGTTTATTTTAAGAGGTGATTGGGAAATTAAAAATAATACGGTGGTATTGTTTAGAGATAATAACGAGTTTATGAATTTAACTATAAAAGCCGGATATAAAAAGAATACATTGGTGGCTGATGGTATTGATGGAGGTTTTGGGCTTGGTACCGAAGCGAAAGATATCACATCAGCGGATTTGAAAAGCTACAGATATTTAAACGTTCTTCCTATAGATACAAGAAAAACACAAGTATGTTTCGGTTATACAAGAGAAAAAATGTTGGATGAAAACACTATAGAAATAAAAGAAACGGATGAAAAATGTTTTATAGCAAGGAGCTATCCTGATAAGGGTGTTATTACATTTGAATTGATTCCGGCGAAGGAGCCGAGAGTTTATATGGAAAAACTAAATCCTACTATTTCTATAAATGGCATTGATGTAAAACTTTCAGGAATCGGTGTGGAATATGATAGCGAAGGTCTTTCAAAAATCACCATACTTGATGCGGATAACGGTCTTTATCTGAATATAGGGGCAAAAGGGGATATAAAAGAGGCTTCAATCGGTTCTAACCGTCCTCTAAATTAACCTTTTTCTTTTCTTTTTTTTCAAAATATACCAGTTCTTTCACTCCCATTTCTTTTAGTTTTTTTAATATTTCATCATATTTGAATCCTACCTGAGAAGGAGAATGGGCATCACTGCTTAGAGTTAAATCAATCCCTTCGTTTAAAATCAGTTCCAAAAGTTCATCCGAAGGATAAAGTTCTTTAACGGGTTTTCTAAGTCCCGCGGTATTAATTTCAACGGCCATATTTGCTTTTTTAATCTCTTTTATTGCTTTATAAGCCAGGTCGGTAATGGGTGTTTTGGGTTTGTGACCGAAAACTTTTATTAAATCGATATGGCCTACAATCTGAAAAAGTCTGCTTTTGGCTAAATTTTTTATATGTTCGAAATATTCTTTATATACGTCTTCCACATCTCTTTTGTTCCATTCTTTTATAAATTCCGGATTGTCAAAACCCCAGTTGTCAAGAAAATGAACGCTACCTATCAAATAATCCACATCGGCATTTAAGACTCTTCTATCCAAATATTTAGTAGGTGTAAAATCAACTTCATAACCTAAAAGAATTTTTATTTTATCTTTGTTTTTTTCTTTTAGGAGGTTTATTTCTGTTTCATAATTTTTCATATCCTCAAAGCTCATTCTGTATTTTTTATCGAATTCCATAGGAGCATGGTCAGCAAATCCATATATTTTTATACCTTTTTTTATCGCTTGGTCGATATATTCCTGAGGGGTTCCCTCAGCATGTTTACAAAGGGGAGTGTGGTTGTGTAAATCTACCATGCTTTGCCTTTTTAAATGAAATTATATAT
>JAMOTL010000017.1 GCA_027062285.1 Nautiliaceae bacterium | reverse complement strand
CAAATCCGAAAACAGGTGAAATAGTTTATTTTCCAATAAATATTATCCACAATCTTTACGCCAGTAACGGAATGGCTTTTCATTTTGATTTAAAACAAGCCTATTACAACGCAAAAACAGAAATAATAGAAAGATTTGTGAAATTTCAGGTAATAAAATATGCTCTTCCTCTTCCAAAAACTGACCATCCGTTTAATTCGGCCCATATTCAAATTTATGACGCCTCGCTTGATGGAAAATATCCTGTAATGGCGGCAAGCTATATTAAAAACGAAGAAATTATTTTGGCTTTCGGATGTGATTTGGACAAAGAAACCGCTGTAAAAAAGGCATATCTTGAACTCTTACAAACAGGGCTTGAAAAAAAAGGAAGATTTTTAGATGACATCGATTATATCAAAAGTCCTCTTAACCTAACTCAACACTTTATCGATTTAAGCGGAGATGTCCATTCAAATTTTTTAAAAAAACCTTATTTTGATAAACGCAATTGGCATTTTGAAAATTTAGACGTTTTCAATGAAGATGAATTTATAAGAATATACAGATATAAAAATTACACTGTCGTTCAGGTTATAATACCCGGAATCAGTGAAGTATATCCGGTTGAAGATTTGGCTTATAATAATATAAACCGTGGAAAATTTTTAAGAAATGATATTTTAAACCTCACTAATAAAAACAAAATAATAGATAAATGCTATGAATACGGCGTTTGGAATATAGGAGAATTTATAGGTGTAATATTTAAAAGACCTTATACAATAGAAAACATAGACGAATTGTACGAAGGTTATGAATTTTCGCCTCAATTTGAAAATATTCAAAATCTTGCTAAAAGGCTTAAACTTGAGATATGATAGATGTAAAAAACTTTTTTCGAAATTCGAAAAATTAAAAAATTTAAAAATACTAATCTGCGGAGTCGGAGGGGTTGGAGGATACGCTCTTGATTGTCTTTACCGCTCAGGAGTAAAAAACATAACGATTGTAGATTTTGACACATTCGACATTACAAACCAAAACCGTCAAATAGGAAGTGAATTTATTGGAGAAAAAAAAGTACACGTCTTATCTAATTTGTATCCTGGAATTATTCCTGTTGATATGAAACTCACGCCCGAAAATATAGAAAAATTAAACATAAAAGATTATGACATTGTAATTGACGCTATAGATGATTTAAACGCAAAAATCGCTTTAATTAAAAAAGCACATCCAAAAATCATCTCTTCTATGGGCGCGGCTAAAAGAGTTGACCCTACAAAAATAAAGATTGACAGCATCTGGAAAACTCAAAACGACCCTTTTGCCAAAAAAGTAAGAGACAGATTAAAAAAAGAAAATTTTAAAAAAGATTTTAAAGTCGTATTTTCTACCGAAAAACCTGTTGAATGTAATATGGGTAGTTTTGTAGGAGTAACCGGTGCTTTTGGATTTGCTCTTTGCAGCGAAGTGCTTAAAGATTTCGTATAACCTCCAAAAAAGGAGGTATTTTAGCATTTATCAAATTTAAAATCTTTATCTCTTGCATCTAAGAACCATTTCATTCCCGCATCAGTCCATCTTCTCGTATCAGGGAAGAATTTTTGAATAGTATCATAAACTTTAGCAAAATCTTTTGATTTTTGAGCATTTTCTTCTAATATTTTATTAATGGCTTTTTTAGCTGCTTCATTTACTTCTTCAGGAAACTCGCATAGTTTTACACCGTATTTTCCTTCTTTGATTTTTCTGAGTGCCACACCGTTTTCGTATTGGAATTGAGAGAGCATTCTTGCGTTCATATCGTTTGATGCCACTTCAATCGCCGCTTGGAATTCTTTTGGAAGGCGCTCAAATTTTTTCTTATTGAATGTAAGCTCAAGGTTTGTTCCAGGCTCATGCCATCCTGAATAGTAATATTTAGCCACTTTATAAAATCCCATTTTAATATCAAGAGCAGGTCCTACCCATTCGGTTGCGTCAATTACGCCTCTCTCAAGAGCAGTATAAAGTTCTCCCGCCGGAATATTGGTAGGTTTTACTCCAAGGGCCGCCATAACTTCACCGCCAAGACCCGGGATTCTCATTTTAAGCCCTTTAAGGTCCGCTAAAGATTTAATAGGTTTTCTAAACCATCCGCCCATTTGATTACCCGTATTTCCGCCTTTAAACGGAATCAGATTATATTTTGCGTATAATTCTCTCCAAATATCCATACCTCCGCCAAAATCAAGCCATGCGTTCATTTCATCCGCTACCATTCCAAACGGATACGCCGTAAACAGACTGAACGCCGGATTTTTACCTTTCCAGTAATACGGACCTGAATGAAACCCGTCAATAAGACCTTTTGAACAGGCATCAAATACTCCAAGAGCAGGTACAAGTTCATTCGCTCCGTATATTTTGATTTTTAAAGCCCCGTCAGTTAGTTCTTTTACCCTCTTAGCAAAATAATAAATCCCCTCACCCATAATCGGAAGAGTTTTAGGCCAAGAGAGACATACTTTTAACGTTTTTCTGGTTTTTGCGTAAAGATTGGTAGTAAACGCCGTACTTGCCACGGCTCCGACACCCGCAGTTTTTAGAAATTTTCTTCTATCCATTCTCTCTCCTTCGTTAAGAAATTGTTAATTCTACCGATAAATAATACCAAATACCGGGCAAAAATACAAAAGGGAACTTAATGGAAGATAAAAATTTAGACGATATTAACAATCTGGACTTTGAAAACGAAATAGAAGAAGTATCACTTGATAATGAAAATCTACCAAATAATTTAAAAAAAGAACTGAATTATTTAAAACAGATAAAAAATGCTTTAGATAAAACTACGATAATTTCCAAAACAGATAAAAACGGAATAATCATAGACGCAAATGAAGCATTCGAAAAAATATCAGGATATAAAAAAGAAGAACTTATCGGAAATCCTCACAATATAGTAAGACATCCTGAAATGCCAAAAGCGGTTTTTAGAAAAATGTGGCAGACTATTCAAAAAGGAAAAATATTCAGAGGCATTATAAAAAACAGAAAAAAAGACGGCGGGGAGTATTATGTCTTAGCCAATATTGTCCCTATAAAAGACGAATCGGGTGAAATTGAAGAATATATAGCTATCAGACAAGACATAACAAAACAAATAACGCTTCAAAAAGAAAAAGAAGATTTTGTAAATAACGCAATTTTTTATCTTTCTAACAAAATACATTCACCTGTATATATTTTTAATAAATATACAAAACTGATAGACGAAGAATTACAATCTCCTAATCCGGATTTGAATAAAATAAAAGCATACAATGAAAATTTAAAAAGAGATTCGATGTTATTAGCTTTAACTGATAGAATTCTAAAAACACTGCTGGAATTTAATACTAAAAAGCAAAAAATAAATCTATCCTCTTTTAAACCTTTTTCCCTGTTTATTATGGTACTTAATAGATATAAAAATATTTATAATAAAAAAGTTTTTATATCTGTAAATGATAATATCAAAAAGACCGTAATTAAGACGGATAAAAAATATTTGACATTGACTTTTGAAATTATTCTAAACAATCTTCTGAAAAATAGTTTAAAAGAACTGAAAATAAATTTTACAAAAGATGAAGAATTTATTAAAATCACATTCGAATATTTTCAAAAAGAATTAAAAGAAATAAATTTTACAAACGGATTCAAATCAAATAAAGATATTGAAAATAACGTAGAAATGTATCTTTTAAAAAGAATCACTACTTTTCTAAGCTATGAAACAGAGGCAAAAGAAAACAGATTAATACTAAAAATCCCTATTTTGCCTCCAAAAAAATTAATAAAATACAGCAACAACGGCATAACTTAAAAATATCATCAAATGCGAAAGGCCTTCAAGATAATTGGTCTCTCCGTCTTCCGTAGTCTTCCATACCAAAAGAATTGTCAATAATAACGCTCCCACCTGTAAAGGAGTAAAATCAAGAGTAAGTTTCACCCCTACAAGCATTGATAGGAAAATAAGAGCAGGAACAGTAAGAAGAATACTTACGGTACTCGCTCCCATAGCAATATTAATTACACGCTGCATCTCATCGTTTTTAGCAGCTCTTATAGCCGTGAATAATTCCGGGGCGACAGTAACGAATGCTATTAAAATCCCTACAAATCCTGCTGTTAAACCGAACTCCTTAAAAACAACCACTCCGTCATTTGCAAATATTTCAGAAAGTATCCCTATCAATACCAATAAAAATATCAAAAAAATTATATTAAATAAATTTGATTTTTTATCAAAATAATAATCTTCGTCCTCATCTTCTTTTAAATATTTTTTTACTCTGCTTCTTTTTTTAAATTTAAAGAAATGAACGTGCGTATCTGTTTGAAATCTGAAAATAAAAAAGTAAAATATTACTAAAAGCATTGAAATAATTACACTCGCTTTAAAAAGTGAATCTTGATCAGAATGAAGTGAAATAGTAGTAGGCACCAAAAGCATGGCGGCCGCTACAAATAAAACCGTGGTATAACTGGCAGACGTATCTTCATTGTGTACCTGTTCTTTAAAACTAAGCCCTCCAACAAAAACCGCCAATCCGAGAAGTGCGTTTAAATCCACAATTACAGTAGCCACTATACCGTTTTTTACGGTTTCCAATACTTCAGGATGATGTTTCGCTTCCAAAATAACCATAAAAAGTATTAAAATTTCAACTAAAACGGCACTGAAAGTCAATATCATACTACCGAAAGGTTCTCCGAATCTCTCAGCCAAAATTTCGGCTATTTCCGAAATAGTAACCGCAAGACTTCCTATACCTATAGCCGCAAAAAGAGTAGCTAAAATATGAAATCCCTTAAGATGAAAAATAATAGCAAAAGGAAGTGAAAAAAATCCTACAATAATATCCCAATAATCCTTAAACATTTCAACATATTTATTTTCTTGTATTTGTTTTTGCCGCTGGTGCAATTTAACTCCTTAAAAAATGATTTGCTTTTTTAATAAAATACACATCTCCGTATGATTTAAAAAAATCATATGCTTTTTTTGAAGCCGAAATTTTATCATATTCTCCTAAAAATATTTCTATTTTAACCTCTTTTATTTCTTTTATTTTTTCCCAATTAAAAGTAAATAATCTTAATAATTCCTTTTCGTTACATTCACAGACATAATTAAAATCCGGAAGTCCGGCTTTTTTTAGAAATTGCTCAATGTAAGCTTTTTTATTTTGTTTAAACGCTTTTAAATTAATATCGATAAGTTTTTTATTATAATCAAAAAAAGCAGGAGAAAGTAGCTGAAGTTTATCAACTCTTTCGTTTGAATTTAAGACAAAATCAACTGCATCCTGCGCCCCTTTACTAAAACCGGCAACCACATATTCTTTATCTTCAAGAAAATCATTAAAAAGTTCCTTTTCGTTACAAAGACAAAAACCGCTAAAATATTTCATTTTTAATTTTTTTCAAATCTTCCTTATGAATTACTTCATCTTTTAAAAGTTTTTCATATGCTTTCTCAATCATTCGGATATTGCTATTATATAAAACTTTTGTCTCTTTATAGGCTTCTTCCAAAATCTTTGCTATTTCGCCCTCGTCTCCGACGACACTTTCACCCATTCCATATTCTTTAATCATCTTTAAAGCAAGTTCGCGTGCTTTTTTTATGTCTTTATGTGCGTTTGAATATTTTTCGTTAAATTTTTCTTCTACAGCCACTCTACCGGCAAGAAGAGTTTCTATTTTACTCATAATTTCAGTTTTTGAGATTATTTCTTTGTCTTCTTCTTTAAAATCGTCTTTAACCAAAGAAATTCTTTCAAAATCCACTCCCAGCCAGTCTGCAGTTACAGCTTTAGCCGCCTGATAATAACTCAAAATCTCTTTTTCTTTAGGAGAGTAGGTGTTAAGCCTTTTCTTACCCATCAATACTTTATCTTTTACGGCATAAAAATCGGATTCTTCCACATAAGGTTTTCCCTGTTTTAACGCATGAATACTTGCTTCATTTACCAGAGAAGCCAGAGCCGCACCACTGAAACCTACTGTCATTTTTGCTATATTTTCCAGATTGCCTTTAAAAGGTTTGTTTTTTAAATGAACTTTCAATATCTCCATTCTGTCTTTGAGTCCCGGAAGTTCTACGAATATACGCCTGTCAAATCTACCCGGGCGCAAAAGAGCTTCATCAAGAAGTTCCACTTTATTCGTCGCACCTATTACAATAACACCTTCACTTCCTTCAAATCCGTCCATTTCTGTAAGTAACTGATTCAAAGTCGCTTCTCTTTCATCATTTCTCAGATTTCCTCTGGCTTTACCTATGGCATCTATTTCATCAATAAAAATAATACTTGGAGCCATTGCCTTTGCTTTTGAAAACAAATCCCTAACTCTTTTAGCACCCACTCCCACATACATCTGAACGAAACTGCTCCCGCTTTGATAAAAAAACGGTACTCCGGCTTCTCCGGCAAGAGCTTTTGCTATAAGAGTCTTACCTACTCCAGGAGGCCCTACTAAAAGAACACCTTTTGGAAGATTGATTCCGAAACTTCTGTATTTCTCAGGATTTTTTAAAAAATCGACAATTTCTATCAGTTCTTCTTTTACTTCGTTAATACCAGCCACGTCTTTAAAAGTGTAATTCGACGTTATAGGTTTTATTACGAAATCTTTTTCAATGCCCGTATTCATTTCCACCTGAACCTGTTGCGGCGGTTGAGACTGAGGTGCTATTTTTTTTATTAATATTAAAAAGAAAATAAAAAAAATAAAAACAATAATAACTCCGAGTATTTGAGAAAACAATACGCTGAAATTCAAATCTCCGGATTTGATACCCGCCGCTATTAATAATATAAGTAAAATCGCAACTGTTACTGACGTAATAATGATATTTTTACTATTCTTTGACATTGAAATCTTCCTTTACTTTATAATCTTTTACCTTCAACCATTCTCCTTTGTTTAGTTCTTTTTTTATTTTCATTTTATTATAATATTCGTCATATCCTATGGAATATCCGTTCTTATAATCTTCTATATGAACCGTAACTTCACCGATTTTTTTTCTAAAATTATAATTATTTTTTTTAATGATTTCTTCTAAAATCTTGGCTCTTTTTTTTGCCACGTCACCTCTAACATCCTGTCGCAATGTGGCGCTATAAGTACCGTCTCTTGGAGAATATCTAAAAACATGAATATGTGTCAAGGGATATTTTTTAAAATTTTCAAGCGCTTCATGCCATATCTCCTCACTCTCTCCGGGGTGTCCCACGATAAAATCGGTACCCAAAGCTATTCCCATATCAGCAAGTTTTTCAAATAACGGAAGTGTCGAAGAAACTCTGTTTCTTCTTTTCATTATTCTAAGCATTTTATCACTCGTATGCTGAAGAGCTATATGAAGATGTTTTTCAAGTATTCCGTTTTGGGTAAGCTCGATCAATCTCTCATCAATCTGGCTTGGTTCAAGAGATCCGAGTCTTATTCTTTTAACACCTCTTATTTTGCTGATTTTTTCTACAAGACCGCTAAGGGAAGTTCCAGTATCTTTACCGTAACTTCCCATATTGATACCTGTGAGTACAAATTCGCTGATACCTCTTTCCTTTAATTTTTTAATCTCTTCTAGAATCAATTTTTCATCAAGACTTCTCGAATGCCCTCTAACTTTTGGAATAATACAATAAGCACACTCAAAATCACAGCCTTCCTGGATTTTTATAAATGCTTTTGTTTTATCGAAATTTTCTACAATTTTTCTGTTTACAAAATCAAAATCACCGAGTTTAATTCCTTTGAAATTTAAAAAATTATCTATTTCTTCTTTGTATTTGTGACCTAATACGGCTCTTACTTTTCCTTCACTGAAAAGTTTCTCCCCTTGAGTATAAGCAGCACATCCTGTTAATAATATCTCCTTATCCTGCCATTTGTTTATATACTGTCTTAAGTCCCTGTCGGCAAAATTGGTAACGGTACAGGAATTTACGATAATCAAATCTGCTTCATTTTCATTTTTTACAATTTCAGCGTTTATAATATTTTTCATAAGTTCGGTATCGAAAATATTACTTCTACAGCCGAATGTTTTAAAATATACTTTCACTATCTTCCTTTAAAAAATTTCCTAAAAATTCCTATTTTTCCTGATAATCTATTTTTATTAAGTATATAATAAAATACCGGTAAATAAAAGAGATTTAATAATGTTCCCCACATAAGACCGAATCCTAAAGCAATGGCAAGAGGCTGCAATATTGCACTTTGTCCGTATGGGAAAAACATTAAGGTAGAAAGACCGAAAAATGTCGTAACAGACGTTAAAAGAATCGGTCTTAATCTTTGAGAGGCTTTTTGTAAAATTTCTTCAATGTTTTTTGCCTTTTTAATAAAATCTATCATAACTATACCATCATTTACAACAACCCCCGCAAGTCCTACAATACCAATCATTCCGAGCATCGTCATATTCATACCCATAACCATATTTCCGATTATCACACCTAAAAATGATAAAGGAATTACCGAAATCACCACAAATGGTAACATTATCGAATCAAACGTTAAAACCAATACAAGAAATATCAACAACAATGCAACTACCAAAGCAGCTTTTAAATCTTTCATAAATTCTTTACTTGTTTTAGCCGCACCGCCTATTATCACTTTTAAACCTTCTTTTTTTAATTCATTCAAAACAGGAGTGATTTTTTTATAAAAATCGGAAGTCGTTATTATTTTTTTATTCAAAGAAGCATAAACGCTTTTAGCGGCTGTTCCGTCATATTTATGTATTTTTTTAAAGTTTCTTTTTATTACGAAATCAGCAATTTTATCAAGTTCAATATATTTTTGAGAACCCGGTATATTTATTCTAAAATGAGACAACTCATTTAAAGAATCTTTATTTTTATCTTTTATAATTATTTTTACAACACCATCTTCGTCAAACGTTTTTGCAAAATCAGTCTCTGCAAAAAAACCTCTTAAAAGAGAATAAACATTTACTTCGTTAAAACCGAGTTTTTGACCGTATTTGTTTATTTTCAATTTTATCTCATAAGCACCAAGTTCAGCATCGTCATATATGTTATAAACTCCCGGTATGTTTTTCATTATCTTTTCAAGTTTTTTTATTGCTTTTAATATTTTTTCTTGAGAATTCCCGGCAATACTTATTACAACATCACTTTTAACTACCCCCGCCTGAGGCACTATTACGTTAATCTCTTTTAACCCAGGGATTTTAATATCTTTTAAATCTTTTTTGATAAGTTCGGCAAGTTCCCAGGAAGTATGTATTCTTGTCTGTTTTTCAACTTTTATAGGCTGAAAGAGAGGAGCTATATATTTATTGTAAATGTCACTTGGTTTTTTATCGTTTAAATCCACAAAAATATGAAAATAATTCTCTCCCGTATTTGCTTCGCCTTTATTGTTCATTTTCATCCCCACAACAGTTGTAAAACCTTCCACATCTTCTCCCAAATATTTTTTCAAAACTTTTTCAACAGGCTCAATCGCCTTTGAGGTTTGAATAATAGTATAGTTGTTTTCGAGCATACCGTTTACATATATCTGACTTGCGTCAAAATCAGGAAAAAGCTGAAATTTTGAATGTTTAAAACCGATTCCAAGCATAACAGGGACGGCAATTAAGAAAAATGCTAACGTTAAATATCTGAATTTAAAGAAAACAAAAAGTATTTTTTTATAAAAATTTTGGAATTTCTCCCAAAAAACCTCTTTTTTTGAAGGCACGACTTTTAAAATCTCTTTTGAATGTAGCGGCAAAAATACAAATGCTTCAAAAAGAGAACTTAATATCAAAACAGTAATCATAATCGGTAGAATTTTAATAAACACTCCTATTTCCCCTTTTATTAAAAGCATAGGCAAAAATGCCAAAACGGTAGTGGTGGCAGCAGCCACCACAGGCCAAAAAACTTCCAGAGTCCCGTCTATTGCCGCTTGTATTTTTGTTTTTCCCATTTCCATATGGCGATAAATATTCTCACCAACCACTATCGCCTCATCCACTATCATCCCAAGTGCTATCAAAGCTCCGAGCATTGAAAGTAAATTTAAAGAAAAATCCACATAATCCAAAGTTATAATAGCAATGGCAAAAGATGTAGGAATTCCTAGTGTCACTACTAATGAAATTCTCCAGTTTAAAAAAATCCACATAATAAAAAACACTAAAATAAGTCCGAATATTATATTACTAACAACTGTATTAAACCTATTTCTAACCCATTTACTCGTATCTGTTGAAATTCCGAAGGTAATTTCCGGGTGTTTTTGATGATATTTCTTTAAAATTTCTCTTATTTGCTTTGATAAAGCAATAGCATCACCGCTTTCACCTTTTCTTACATCAATAGTAAGATTAGGTATCCCATTATATTTGCCTATTTGAGTGGGTTTTGCATATTCTTTAGTAATTACGGCAATATCTTTTAACCTTACAATCTTGTCACCTACTTTTATTACAGTTTCGTTAAAATCTTTTACACCTTGAGGAAACATCGAAATAAAATAATGTTTATTACTTTCTATTTTACCTATTGGAAAAATCGTATTCAGCTGAGAAAGAGCATTAATAAGCTGGGATTTATCCAATCCCAATGCTTCTATTTTTTGATTATCAAGAATAAAATAAATGTTTTTATCGCTATCACCTCTTATATCAACCTGAGTTAAATCTTTTAATCGAGTGAGTTTCTTTTTTATTTCATCCGCAGCTTTTTTTAACTCATCTTTACTCAAAGTACTGCTGGCAACTGAAATAAACATTAAAGGAAATGCTTTTTTCGCAATAGTAACGGTCGGTTCATTCATATCGCTCGGGAGGTCTTTTTTTACATTTGCAATAACAGTTTTAAACTCACTTAAAAGCTCAAGTTTATTACTGCCAGGTTTTAAACTTACCGTAATTACAAAGTTTCCGTTACTGATTATACTTTCAATTGAAGCAACTTCCTGATAAGTTTTCAATTCATCTTCAATTGAAATTACCGCCATTTTATCAAGATTTTCAGGACTTGCTCCGGGATACGCTCCTTGAATTAAAATCTTATCAAGAGTAGCAGGAGGAAAGAGTTCTTTTGGTACATTTTTATAAGCTATGATTGAAGAAATTATTACGATTATGAATAACGTATGTGTAAATGCGGGTTTTTTTATAAAAAATTCTATAAATTTTCTCATATCCCCTCTTTTTTGAGGGAATTTTATCATAATGTAAATAAGCGAGTGTTAAAATTCACTTGAATTTAAACGATTTTTGAATTTAAGTTTCTCTATTTTAGAATGTAAAATAGAATTTTCAGCTTTCAAAGAATAATATTCGTTTAAAAGTTTATTGATTTTAACCGAATAATAATAAATCTGATTTGATATATAAATTTTGGGAATAAGAAGTACAAGAACAAAAATTGACGCTAATATAAGATTTCTGATAATTGTTATAGATATTTTTCTCTCTTCAATAATCCCGTCAATTCCACTTAATAAAGCTTCTTTTTCACTCATCCTTTCTCCTTACTTTGTAAACATAAACCCCCTAAGTTTTGCACTTCTGCTTCTTGGATTTTTCTTTATTTCTTCTTTTGTAGCAGTTATAGGTTTTTTAGTTAAAATTTTACCCTTTTGATTATTTCCCCCACATTCGCATCTCATTGCTTCAGGCGGGCAAATACATTTTTTCGCCCACTCTTTAAACCTGTTTTTAACGATTCTATCTTCTAGCGAATGAAACGTAATTATACCAAGAATCGTACCCTCTGACGCAATTTTTTCAGACGCGTCCAAAATATTCTCAAGTTCTTTTAATTCATTATTTACTTCTATTCTGATTGCCTGAAAAACGGGAGCTAAATCTTTATTGTTTTTAAGTCCCGCTTTCATCAAAACTTCACTTAATTCTTTATTTGAAACGATCGGTCTGTTTTTTATAATAAAATCGGCAATTTTTTTATATCTTCTCTCTTCGGCATAATCTTTTAATATTCTTTCCAAATCTTCTCTTGAATAAAAATTTACAACCTCTTTAGCACTGAAGCTTTGCTCCTTATTCATTCTCATATCAAGCGTACCGCTATCAAAAGTAAAGCCCCTTTCGGGATTATCAAGCTGATAACTACTAACTCCGATATCTGCCAAAATTCCGGAAATCGGAAGCCCATTTAATTCTTTTAACGCCTCACTGGCTCTTTTATTTATAAATTCTACTCTATCGGCATATTTGGAAAGCCTTTTTTTGGCAAATTCCATTGCGTCTTTATCTTGATCTATGCCTATTAATTTTACCTGAGGATATTTTTCTAAAATTGCTTCACTGTGCCCTCCGAAACCCAAAGTACAATCTACAAAATATCCATTTTTCATATCTTTATATAAATTTACCGTTTCATTCAATAATACGGGAATGTGTGGAACGTCCAATATTTAGCCTTTTTTGTTATAATTGTATCAAAAAAGGTATTTTTTTGGTTACAAAAAACATAATAGACGAATATTATTTAACCGCAAAAGAGTTATTTGAAAAAAATTTCATAAATGTGGGAGTAGGAAGTTTATCTTTAAAACTAAAAGCGGATCAAATGCTTATAAATAAAAAAAATAAACATTATATTGAAAATGATTTTATAAAAAAAGTAAATATCTTAATAAAAAACATGGCATGGGAAGAAGCAAGTGAAGATATAAAAATACATTCTGAAATATATAAATTAAATTCGAATACAAAAGCAGTGGCGCATATTTTTCCTAAAAATGTAATGACTTTTGCTCAAGAAAATCATTTTTTTTTAAATCCCATAGATTTTTTAGGCAAAAAAAATTTATATAAAATTCCCATTATCGAAATAGGAAATATCCAGGAATGGGAAGAAAACAATGAATTCATAATAGCAAAAAAATTAATGGATAACGATATAATAATTATCAAAGGTTTCGGAGTTTTTATAAAATCAAGAGATATAAGAGAAATCCTTAAAAAATCAATAATTTTGGAAAACAGTGCTTTTATTTTATTAAACTCGCATCATTAAAGGATAAAAATATGTATTTAATATATGAAAAAGACAATCTCGGAAGAACTATTTTTGAAATAGTTTTTAAAAACACAGGAAGCATCTTCGCAAAAGACGGAGTAGCAAATTTTACCGCCTATATGCTTAACACTAAAGGCACATTAAAAGACAAAGTAAAATTTTATTCGAAACTGGAAGAAAAAGCAATAAACCTTCAAGTAACAGCAAATAAAGAGTTTTCAACTATTTCCATGAGTTTTTTAAATGAAAAAGCTCCGAGTGCTATGAAAAATCTTTTAAATTTATTGGAAAATCCGAATTTTACACAAGAAGCATTTTTTAAAAGCCGAGAAGAAATCAAAGCTAAAAAAGAAGGATTAAAAAATAACAACGACTATATAGCAGCTGTTAATCTTTTTAAAGTAATGTTTAAAGATACTCCCCTATCAATTCCCGTAATAGGGGAAAAAATCGATGAAATTACTCTTAATGAAATTAAAAATCATTTTAAATATCTTTCTAAAAATTCGGCCGTATTCATAAACGGCGGAAAAAGAATATCAATAGAGGAAATTA
>JAMOTL010000016.1 GCA_027062285.1 Nautiliaceae bacterium | reverse complement strand
GAAGAATAAGAATGGCGCTTCCTACGATAAAATATCTTCTTGATAACGAATGTAAAGTGGTAATTGCCTCTCATCTTGGACGTCCCAAAGGTGAATTTAACGAAAAATATTCTCTAAAACCGGTTGCTAAAAGACTTTCTCATTTATTAAAGCAGGATATAATAATGGCAAATGACGTAGTGGGTCCGGATGCTAAACAAAAAGCTGCCGGACTTAAAGACGGGGAAGTTTTACTGCTTGAGAATGTTAGATTTGACCCGAGAGAGACGAAAAATGATGAAGGGTTCGCAAAAGAACTTAGTGAATTCGGTGATTTTTATATAAATGATGCCTTTGGGGTATCTCACAGAGCTCACGCAAGTGTCGAAGCAATTACGAGATTTTATGATGAATGTCACAAAGCGGCGGGATTTTTGCTTTTAAAAGAAATTAACTTTTTTCAAAAACTTCTTGAAAATCCTGTGAGACCTTTTGTAGCCGTTGTCGGAGGAAGTAAAGTCAGCGGGAAATTGCAGGCTCTTATAAACCTGTTACCTAAAGTTGATAAAATGATTATCGGCGGAGGTATGGCGTTTACATTTTTAAAAGCTATGGGATACAACGTCGGAAATTCTTTGGTGGAAGATGATTTAATTGATGAAGCTTTAAAAATTATGGCCGAAGCTAAGAGACTCGGAGTTAAATTTTATCTGCCGGTTGATATTGTAGTGGCGAATAAATTCAGTGAAGATGCGATGGTTAAGTACGTAACCTATCAGGAAATTCCTGACGGATGGATGGGACTTGATATTGGACCTGCTAGTGTTAGACTTTTTGGAGAAGTTTTATGGGATGCGCAGACTATTCTTTGGAACGGACCTATGGGTGTATATGAGATGGATAAGTTCGCAAGGGGAACGTTTAAAATTTCCCATGAAATTGCAAGAAGTCATGGAATTAAAGTTGTCGGCGGAGGAGATACGGCTGACGCGGTTCAAAGAGCGGGAGATGATGAGGAGATGACTTTCATTTCTACCGGAGGAGGAGCTTCACTTGAACTTCTTGAAGGTAAAAAACTTCCTGGAGTCGCAGCGCTTGAAGTTCCTGATGAAGTGAGTTGTCTATGATAGTAGCGGCAAATTTTAAAATGAATAAAACGAGAAAAGAGACAGAAGAATATTTAAAAGAGTTGAAAACTATAGATTTTCAAGACGTAAAAGTTGCCGTTTTCCCTCCTTTTACCGCTTTAATGGAGGATGAATTAATAGGAGCTCAAAATGCCTACCCCGCAAAAAACGGAGCCTATACGGGTGAAATCGGACTGGAGCAGTTAGATGAGTTTGGTATAAAAAGAGTACTTTTAGGTCATAGTGAAAGACGTCATATTTTAAACGAAACTCAGGAATTTATAGCAAAAAAGTTCTCTTTTTATAAAGAGTGTGGATTTGAGATTTATTACTGCGTAGGAGAATCTCTTGAAATTAGAAAAAAAGGCATAAATGCGGTAATTGATTATATAAAAACTCAGTTTGAAGGTATAGATTTGGAATATGAAAATCTGGTTGTTGCTTATGAACCCGTATGGGCTATAGGTACGGGTGTTAGTGCCGGGCGCGATGAGATAAAAGAAACTCACCAAAAAATAAGAGAACTTACCAAAAGACCCATTCTTTACGGCGGAAGCGTAAAACTTAATAATATTGGAGAAATTTTATCTATTCCTAATGTTGATGGTGTGCTTGTAGGAAGTGCCAGCCTTGATGTGAATGTATTTAAAGAAATGATAAATAAAGCAAAGGAGATAAAAAAATGATAATGCAAGGCAAAAAAGGACTTATTATAGGTGTTGCGAATAACCGCTCAATTGCTTACGGGATAGCAAAAGCGTGTAAAAATCAGGGAGCGGATTTAATTTTGACTTATCAAAATGACAAACTTAAAAAAAGAGTTGAAAAAGTGGCTGATGAGCTTGGAGTTGAAAATATTTACCCTCTTGATGTAAGTAAACCCGAAGAAATAGAGGCTTTAAAAGAAGCTATTGAAAAAGATTACGGGAAAATCGATTTTCTGGTACATTCGGTTGCATACGCTCCAAGAGAAGCGCTTGACGGGAAATTTATCGATACAACAAAAGAAGCGTTTAATATTGCTATGGAAATAAGCGTTTATTCATTAATAGAAGTGGTTCAAAAATTAGAGCCCGTGCTTAATGACGGAGCAAGTATTTTAACGCTTACTTATCTTGGAAGTCAGAGATATGTGCCTCATTACAATGTGATGGGGGTTGCAAAAGCTGCTTTGGAAGCCAGTGTTAGATATTTGGCGGTTGATTTAGGTGAGAGAAAAATCAGAATAAACGCCCTAAGCGCCGGACCTATAAAAACGCTTGCGGCAAGCGGTATCGGGGATTTTAGCGAAATTTTAAAATATAACGAAAAAAATTCGCCTCTTAGAAAAAACGTAACGATAGAAGAGGTAGGAAACAGCGCTATGTATCTTCTAAGCGACCTCTCAAGCGGTGTGACAGCCGAAATTCATTACGTGGACAGCGGATACAATATTATGGGAATGCCGTTGTATGAAGATGATTAAAAATAAACTTTTAAGTTAAAAATATATTAAAAAAAGCACAAAAAAAGCACAAAACTATTTGATTTTTTGAAAATTTATAGTTATAATTGTAGGACAAAATTTAAAAAAAGGAGAGAGAATGCTAAAAAAACTATCTTTAGCAGCTTTAATAGCAATGGGTTCTGTTAGCTTTGCAACAGCAACTCCATTAACAGACGCAATAAAAAATGTAGAATTAAACGGAATGTTGAGAGTAAGATTTTACAATGAACA
>JAMOTL010000015.1 GCA_027062285.1 Nautiliaceae bacterium | reverse complement strand
TACATAAGATAAAAAAACATAAAGATTTTCCAGTATTTTTAGCTATCCTTCGCAAAAATTAAACTGATTTTTTGTTTTGGAAATATAAAGAGCTTTATCTGCTAAATGTAAACTCTTTTTAATATCTTCCTCATAAAAAGCAAATCCGATAGATACTGATATTTTTATAAATAATTAAGCCACATCGGCAAAAATTTTTGCGCTTTTTTTATTGTCGTAGCCGCTCCGTGTCCGGGTAAAACTCTTTTGTCATAAGGTATTTGTAAAAATTTTTTAATAGATTCTTTCATTTTTTCAGGATCGGAATACGGGAAATCAACTCTTCCGATACTTCCATCAAAAATAAAATCTCCACTAAACATTTCATCACCTATTTCAATAGTAACACTTCCCGGGGTATGTCCGGGAAAATGTCTAATTAAAATTTCATAATCTCCTATTTTATAACTTCCCTCTTCCATTAAAACATCCGCTTTTGATTTTGGAGGATTATACCCGAAAGGGTCACTTTCGAGCATAAAAGCGTCATTTTTGTGAATATAAATAGGAATATTATAATATTCTTTTGTTTTTTGATTATCCCACACATGGTCAAAATGCCCGTGGGTGTTTATAATAGCCAGAGGTTCTTTGACATACTCTTTTACAAATTCAAATGCCCCTACACCCGGGTCAATTATTATTCTTTTATCGACAATATAACAATTCGTATAAAACTCTCCGCACGGTTTTACTAAAATCTCCATTTTCTTTCCCTATCCTGCCATTGCGAAATCTATCGCTCTTTTTTCTCTAATTACGTTTACTTTAATTTCTCCGGGGAAATTAACCTCATCACTGATTCTTTTAGCAATTTCTCTTGCCAGTAACACCGCTTCATCATCACTTATTAAGTCCGCTTCCACTATTACTCTGATTTCTCTTCCTGCATTCATAGCATAAGCTTTTATTACTCCGTCATAACTTGTAGCAATCTCTTCAATTGCCTGAACTCTTTTTAAAAATGCTTCCAATACTTCGCGTCTAGCTCCGGGTCTTGCGGCAGAAAGAGCATCAGCCGCACATACCGCCGCCGCTTCTATACTGGTAGGTTCTTCATGACCGTGATGAGCTTTTATAGCATTTAAAACAGCTTCAGGTTCATTGTATCTTTTACAGATATCATACCCAAGACTTACGTGGTCGCCACCGATTTCATGAGTTAGAGCCTTTCCTATATCATGTAATAGCCCTGCTCTTTTGGCAAGCATTTCATCTCCACCCATTTCAGCAGCCATAATTCCCGCAAGATGAGCTACTTCCAAAGAATGCCCAAGGGCGTTTTGCCCGTAACTTGCCCTGTATCTTAGTCTTCCTATCAGTTTAACAATCTCCGGATGAATCCCTGCGTTTGAGAGTCCTAAATCAAGAAGAATATCCTCTCCTTCTGTTTTTACCCTCTCTTCAAATTCTTCTTCTACTTTTTTATATACTTCCTCGATTCTCGCCGGGTGAATTCTTCCGTCTTCAATAAGTCTTTTTATTGTCTCAACCGCAATCTGACGTCTGTAAATATTAAAACTGCTAACGGTAATAATTCCCGGAGTTTCATCTATTATGATATCGCATCCCGTTACCATTTCTAAAGTTTTAATATTTTTACCCTCTTTTCCTATTATTCTTCCTTTCATTTCGTCATCACCGATAGCCACAACATTTATAAGCCTCTCACCTGCAAATTCTCCCGCATATCTGGTAGTCGCCTGAGCTATTATAAAGTTTGCTTTTCTTTTTGCATCATTTTCAGCCTCTTTTATGATTTTTCTTGTTAAATGAGCCACTTCATCCCTCAGAGATTCTTCTGTTTTTTTAAGAATAATCTCTTTTGCCTCATCTCTGGTAAGCCCCGCGGCATTTGAGAGAACTTTTTCTATTTCTTCAAGCTTTTGATTGTATTTTGATTTTAATTTTTCAATAACCCCTCTTTCTTTTTTTACTCTTTCTATCTCTTTTTTAAGTTCTTCATCTTTTTGATAATGTTTTTTCAGTATCTCTTCAATCTCTTCTTCTTTTTTTAATATTTCTGCAAGTTTATTTTCATATTCCTGCTTTAATTCGATTTTTTGCATTTCATATGCGTTTTTTGCTTCAAGTTCCAGTTCTTTTGCTTTTGATTTTGCGTTTTCGAGTTTAATCTCGGCTTCGTGTTCAATTGCTTTAGCTTTGGCTTTTGCTTCTGCCACGTATATATCATATTTCGCTTTATCCATCTTCTTGGCGATGATAAACGCCCCTAGAGCGGATAAAGAAGAAGCGAGAATAATTTCTATTATCATTTTTTCTCCTTATGTTAAAACTTATATATTCGTCCGCCTTAATATCATATTCGTCACTCAGTTTATTGTAAGAAATACACGGTCTTATTTGAACGAATACGATTTTAGGCCTGTATTTGAGTTTGGCAAAAAACCTGTCATACATTCCTTTGCCAAAACCCACTCTTTTAAAATCATTATCAATCCCGACGACAGGAACGATAGCCAAGTCGATTTTTTCTAATGTTTCTTGTTTATTGTGAGGTTCGAAAATCGAGAATTTTTTTTTCTTTAAAGGCAAAGTATATTTTACCATCTTAAAGCTTAAATCTTCCATAAAAGGAACGAAAACTTTCTTTTTCTCTTTTCTTAATTTATTAATAACCCATCTAATATCCGGCTCGTTTTTTAAAGGTATGAAAAGTAGGATTTTTTTATGGTTTTTTGCAAGTTTATAAATTTCCCAACCTATCTTTTTAGAAAAAAGATATCTATTTGCTTTTACGTTCTCTAAACAGAATTTACGGAAATTTTTTTTCATTTTATAAGCCTTTTGATAAAATTACACCAAAGGAGTAGTATGAAATATATTTTACCATTTTTTATTATATTTATTTTGGGGTGTAATAATAACGAAAAGGAGAGAAACGGGGCTTCTTTTAAAAAACCCCGGTCTCAAACGCAGGAAATTAAAACTGACAATAACAAACCTGGCACGGATATCATTATTATAAACATTAATGACTTTAATGTGACATTTAAAGACAATTTGCTGATTTATCCTAAAAATAGGATATTTTTGCTGTTTGATAACAATTCGACTTATTGTAAAATGCAAGAAGATGTTTTAAAAGATTTAAACGTAACTTATAAAAAGACAAATAACGAATATCTTAAAAACTATTTTCACATTCAAACTTATCCTACAATAATTATTTTGGATAAAAATAAAACGGTAAGATATGAAAACTTCGTTCCATACGAAATACTAAAAGCGGAAGGATATTAAATGTTCGGAATTTTTAAAAAGGCCCTAGATAAAACAAAAGACGCCATAAAAAGCGTAGTGGGAAGTGAAAAAAAAGAAAAAATCGATAAAGAATTATTAGAAGAAGCTTTGATTGAAGCGGATATCGATTATGATTTGGTTGAAAAAATATTAAATAAACTCCCAAAAGAAGTAACAAAAGAAAAACTTAAAAAAGAACTTTTAAAAGTTTTTGACGTACTTGAAAATAAAATTGAAATAAACGACAAACCTTATGTATTTTTAATAATAGGGGTAAACGGAGCCGGGAAAACGACAACAATCGCCAAACTCGCTTATAAATTTAAAAATGAAGGAAAAAGTGTTATTTTAGGAGCGGCGGATACTTTTAGAGCCGCGGCAATCGAGCAGTTAACCCGCTGGGCCGAGATCTTGGATGTACCGATTGTAAAGACTAAACAAGGACACGATCCGGCGGCAGTAACATATGATACGATAGCAAGCGCTAAAGCTAAAGGAATAGACATAGCACTTATCGATACAGCAGGAAGACTTCACAATAAAGTCAATTTACAAAACGAGCTTAAAAAGATAGTAAACGTAGCAAAAAAAGCCTATGAAAATGCTCCGCACAAAGTGCTTTTGGTAATTGACGGAACACAGGGAACAAGCGCCATAAATCAGGCAAAAGTTTTTAACGAAGTAATAGGAGTTGACGGAATAATCGTCACGAAACTTGACGGAACCGCAAAAGGCGGAGCTTTATTCAGTATCGTAAACGAACTTAAACTTCCGATTTATTACGTAGGAGTTGGAGAAAAACCTGAAAATTTAGTAGAGTTTGACAAAGAAGAGTTTATTGACGGAATTTTAGAAGGGCTCTATGAATAATGGCTAAGAAAAAAAGCGTTTTTGAATGTATTGAATGCGGATATAAAAGCGCCAAATGGATGGGAAAATGTCCGGCATGCGGCAGCTGGGACAGCTTCGTGGAAATTACTGAAGAAAAAAAAGCAGCTGTTTCAAAAACACCTTCGAAAATCTTAAAATTCGATGAAATCGAAAAAGAGGAAATTGAGAGATTTTCTTCAGGTGACAGTGAACTTGATTTGGTTTTAGGAGGCGGAATAGTCCCTGGAAGTTTGGTACTAATAGGCGGTAGCCCGGGAGTCGGTAAATCGACTTTAATGTTAAAACTTGCCGGAAATATCAATAAAAAAGTCTTATATGTAGCCGGAGAAGAGAGTCCCGGACAAATAAAAATAAGAGCCCAGAGGCTTGGAATTAAAAATAAAGACCTTTTCATTATGCCAGAAATTGTAGTGGAAAATATAATTAACGAAATAAAAAACTACGACCTTGTAATAATTGACTCAATTCAGACCATCTATTCAGAAAAATTACAATCGGCCCCCGGAAGCGTCTCTCAGGTAAGGGAAGCGACTTTTGAACTTATGAGAGCGGCAAAAGAGAATAAAATCCCGATATTTATCATAGGGCATATAACAAAAGAAGGCTCAATAGCAGGTCCTAGGGTGTTAGAGCACATGGTGGATACGGTTTTATATTTTGAAGGAGAAGCAAGCAGAGAGCTTAGAATTTTAAGGGCTTTTAAAAACAGATTCGGCTCTACCAGCGAAATAGGTATTTTTGAAATGACAAAACAGGGACTTATAAGCGCTAAGAATAAAAGCTTCTTCAGCAAAAAAGCGCTTCCAGGAAGCGCTATTACCGTAATCCTTGAAGGTACCCGCCCTATTGTACTTGAAGTTCAAGCACTGGTTAGTGAAAGTTACGGAGTGCCAAAAAGAAGTGCTACCGGGTTTGATTTGCCAAGACTTAATATGATTTTGGCTTTGCTTGAGAAAAAACTAAATCTTCCTTTTAATCAGTATGATGTTTTTATAAACGTCACGGGAGGCATAAAAATCAACGAACCAGCAGCCGATTTGGCGATAATAGCGGCAATTGTCAGCTCTTTTAGAAACCGCCCTATCAGTAAAGAAAGCGTATTTATAGGTGAAGTGAGTCTGGTAGGAGACATAAGAGAAGTCCCGGGACTTGAACAAAGACTAAAAGAAGCGGCAAATCTCGGATTCAAAAGAGCGATAGTCCCTACAAAACCTATTGAAGAGCCTTTAAAATGCTATGAAGTTAAAGAAGTTGAAAAGCTTATTGAGTGGATGTAGATTTTTGATTATAGTATTCCTCTAAAAGTTCATATGATTCTTTAATTCTTCTGAATTTCTTTTCATATATTTTTTGAATGAGTTCGGGTTTGTTTCTGTGAAGGTCGGGATGATACTTTTTGGCAAGACGTCTGTACTCTTTTTTGATTTTATCCCATTCATAAATCGTAGTAGCTCCAAAAAGCTCAAGAGCGTTTCTGATTTTTGTAAGATACTCTTTTAAAGAACCCTCCACCGAAAAACTTCTTGAAAAGCTAAATTCATTTTCATCGGCTTTAAATATAACCTTATACCCCATAATACTTTTTCTACCAAGAAGTGCGCTTACTACCTTTCTGCTCTCTTCATTGTATGATACCACCATTTTGTATTCATCCAAATCCAGTAAATCAAATAAAAAAAGCCCCTTGATATAATCATAAACACTTTTTTTAGGATTTGCGAAATTTATTTCAAATTCTTTTGAAGAGATTTTTCTAATAGAAATATAAATAGCTTTTTCATCAAAAGTAACTTCATGTTTTCTTATTTTAATTACTATGTCTTTTTTTGCGTTAAGAAGAATTTTTTTATAGGTTATTTCGTCTTTTTTGTTTTTTTTATAAAAATTAGCAAGAGAATTTATAAGAATTTTATGATTTTTTATATTTTCTTTATCAAATCTTACTAAATATTCGTCATGTTTTATTTCCAAATCGTTAAATGAAAGACGAATAAACTTTATAAGTGCGTTTATTCTGTATCTAGCGTCTATTTCAAAAGTGATTTTATCGTCAATCTTTACATTCAGTATTCTTTCTTTCATTTTTCCTCGTTATAATCATTGTGGCAATTGGGAAAATCAGTTTTTTCTTTTTTATAATCGAATAATTTTTAAAACACTTTAAAATATCCTCTTCTTTTAAAGCCGTAATACTTTTACCAAGCAATTTATATTCCTCTTTCATTCCAACCAAAAGCCCCGCAATCAAAGGCACAACATTATCCATATACCATAAAATGAGTTTTGCTATTATTGACTCGCTTTTAACCATCTCGACAATCCCGAAATATCCCCCGGGTTTTAAATACTTATCAAGGTTTTTTATTCCTTTTTCCAAATCGTCAAAATTTCTAAGAGCCATAAAAGCGGTTATCAAATCCGCCTTTTCAGGCAGTTTTACATTCTCGGCGGTATCTTGGATTATTATTACTTCTTTTTTACTTTTTTTTAATTTAATTGCCGGTATCTCTTCAAAAATCACTTCAAAATTTTCTTTTTTGTATCCAAGACTCTCAAACTTTTCCACAATGACTTTCACCATCTCTGAGCTTGGTTCGATTAAATACATCTTATCAAAATCCATTGCTCTTGCCATTTCTCCAGTAGCACTTGCGACATCTATCAAAACACCGTTTTTTATGTGCTTTTTCAGTTCCCTCTTAAACATCCAGCGCCAAAGCTCTTCTATCCCGAAACTCACTATTTTTGTGGCAAGGTCATACTTTTTTGCGAGTTTGTCATAGATTTTTACATCCATTTTATCTCCCAAACACAATCAAATCATCGTTTTTTAAAGTATGTAATATTTCAAACCTATCTTCGCTTTTATAATTTATTCTATCATACATTTTAGGAGATACGATAAAAATCTTCCAATCCACAAAATTTTTAAGCTCATTATAGAGTTTTTCACCGCCTTCAATCATTATAAATCTGTAATTTTTTATCTTATCAAGACTATTTTCTACAAAAACTTTTCTGTTTGGCACGTTAAAAAGAGGAATTGTTTTATCAAATTCTTTATATTTGCTGTAAATCAAAACATCCGGAGCTTTTCCTTTAACGCGTCTGGCATCAAGGGTCGGTCTGTCAATTCTTACGGTGTTTCCGCCGATTACAAGCAGATCGATTTTATCTCTTATCTGATGTACCCAGTTTAAAGAGGATTCAGAGCTTATATACCCTCCGGTAATAGCTCCGTTAAAGCTTTGAGCTAGTTTAAAAAATATAAATCTTTCACTGCTCCATTTAATAAAAGGCTCTATCAAATCATAACATCTTTTGTCATTTAATATTTTCACCTCAATACCGGCATTTTTTAAAATTTCAGCTCCTCCGCCATGTCCTTCAATAGGATCAGGCCAGCCAATAGTAACACTTTTTGGTTTAAGTTCTTTTAAAAGCATCGCACAAGAAGGAGTTTTTCCTATATGAGCGCAAGGCTCAAGCGTTACGTAAATATTTGCTTCGTTAAAAAAATTATTATGATTTTTTATAATATATTCATGAATTTCATGAGAAGTTTTAAGATTCGGAGTGTTATGAAAAAATTTAAAAGCCTCCCATAAAGCATTAACTTCCGCGTGAGGCTCTCCGGCTTTTTTATGAGCGGCTACAAAGAGGAGATTTTTTACTATTACCACAGCACCGACGGCCGGATTTGGATATGTTAAAAACTGATACTTCCACGCTTTATTTATTGCCGCTTCTAAAGCATAATTATTCATCGAAACTATAAGTACTCCAGTCTACATATGTTTTTGCTTTTTTAATATCTTCAAATTTTACTTTTTCTTTCCCAATTTCAGCTTCGTTATCAACAAAACTTTTAAGCTGTCCTTTTACTTTTGTACCGTCATTTAATGTAACTTTTACATTTTCACCTATACTTTTTTCAAAATGTTCAGGTTTTGTAAGTTTTCTCTCAACTCCAGGAGAGCTGACTTCTAAAAAGTATTTACCTTCAATAGGGTCTTCTACATCAAATATAGGTGAGATTAGATTATTAATAGCAGCACAATCATTCAGACTAACCCCACCGGGCTTTGTAATGTAGACTCTATAATATTTGTGATCACCTTCTTGGGTTTCTTCTATATCGTAAAGCTCACATCCGTTGTCTTCCACGATATTTTTAATTACATCTTTTAATTCGTTTTTTGTCATTTTATCTCCTTTAAATATTTTGTTACTGCGTCCTCGTCATTTGTATGAGGAAGAATAATGTCCGCTCTTTTTTTTACTTCTTCAAGAGCATTTTTTACGGCAATTTTTTTGCCGGCATATTCAAACATTCCGATATCGTTTAAGCTGTCACCAAAAACAGTTACGTCTTTTTTATCGATATCCATTACCTCTTCTAAAACTTTTAATCCATGGGCTTTATCTCCCAAAGGATGAAGAACGGTTAGAAAATAACAGTCCATATAAGGGTCTTTTGTAAGTTTTGTTTCAACCCCGAAATTTCTAACAAACTCCTCAATCCTTTTTAAAAGCTCTTTTTCACCGAGATAGACCATTTTCAAATTATGCTTAAGTGCTCTTAAATTTTCAATATTTAGCACTCTGCTGTCGTTTTTATAATTTTCCAAAAGTTCTTTTTGATATTTATTAAGTTTTTTTGAATATAAAAACTTTTCGCTCCCAATCTCATCAAATCCGACTATCAGAGGATATTCATTAAATTTCTTAAAAACATCATAAATAATCTCATCCCCAAGCTCTTTATTAATAGCGTTTATTTTAATAATTTTACCATCGGGATTTGCTATCATAGCTCCGTCTAGAAGTATTAAAGGATATTTTAAATTAAGTCCTTTTAAAAGGGTTGTAGAACCTTTATAACTTCTAGCGGTCGCAATACTCAGGGGATATTTAAATTCATTCCAAACTTTTTTGCTAAACTCACTAACACTCAAATCGCTACGTAAAAAAGTTTTATCAAGATCAGTTACAAAAATCATTTCTTTTTAATTTTATCAAACAACTCTTCCATTTTATTTTCATGCTCAAGTAAATCATCAAAAGTAAAACTAAGATTAGGCACTTTATACCATCCGGTTACTTTTAGAGCCTGAGATTGTATATATCCTCTGGCTTGTTTTAATTTTTTTAGAGCCTGTTTTTGTTCGTTTTCGTTTAAATAACTTTTTTCAAGATAAACTTTAGCATCACTTCCGTCACGAGAACACACTACATCTACAACGCCAAGACCTCTTATTCTTCCGTCACCCATTTGCGAAAGTACTTCAGGAATAATTTCCTTAAGTAGAGATTCTTTACGTTGAACTTTAATACTTTTGCCCATAAAGTTCCTTTTTTTATTAATATTATAACATAATTTAAGGAAAGTTTAAGAAAAGAAGAGGAAGAGATTATTCGAATTTGGCTTTTTCTTCGATTTTTTGATAAGTTTCAAGAATATCTCCGACTTTTACGTCGTTATACCCTTCTACCATAATACCGCACTCAAAACCTTTACCAACTTCTTTTACGTCATCTTTAAAGCGTTTTAAGCTTGCGAGTTTACTGTCGTAAATTACTACACCGTCTCTAATAACTCTTACAAAGTCTCCTCTGTGAACCACTCCGTCTTGTACGTAACATCCGGCAACCGTACCGACTTTTGGTACGTTAAACACATCTCTAACTTCAATAGTGGCTGTAACCTCTTCTCTGACTTTCGGAGTCATTAGACCTGAGAGAAGTTCTTTTACATCATCAATCAAATCATAAATAATAGAGTAAGTTCTAATCTCGATTCCCTCTTGTTTAGCTTTATTTTTAGCTCCGCTTGTAGGACGTACGTTAAATCCTAAAATAATAGCATGAGGTTCAGTCGCTTTTGCCAAAATAACATCATTTTCGGTAATAGCTCCGACATCGCTGTGAATTACATCAACTTTAACCTCTTCATTTTTAAGTTTCGCAAGACTTCCTTTAATAGCTTCCACACTTCCTTGAGTATCCGCTTTTACAATAACCGGAAGTTTTTTAAGGTTACCTTCAAGAATCATTTTTTGTAAATCTTCAAGAGTGGCTTTTGTAGTTTTTGATTTCTCTTTCATTTCAAGATATTCTTTCCATTTCTCAGCCGTCTCTTTTGCTATCTTATCGCTATCAACTGTCACTAACACGTCTCCGGCAATAGGAACTTCATCAAATCCCGTAATCTCAGCAGGTTCTCCCGGTAGTACTTCTTTTTTCTGTTTACCTAAATCGTCGATAATAAGCCTAACTCTACCAAATGTTTTACCACAAACGAAACTATCTTGTTTTTTAAGAGTTCCGTTTTTAACAATTACAGTGGCTACAGGACCTTTTCCTTTTTCAAGTCTGCTTTCAATTACTACGGCTTTAGCCGGACATTTTGGATTTGCTTTTAATTCCATAACTTCAGCTTGAAGTAAAATAGTCTCAAGTAAGTCATCAATTCCTTCACCGGTTTTTGCGCTGACGTTTACGAATTCGTATTCTCCACCCCATTCAATCGGAGTAATACCCATTTCGGCAAGTTGTGATTTTACAAGATCAGGGTTTGCGTCAGGTTTATCAATTTTATTTACCGCGATAATAAACGGCACTCCGGCAGCCTGTGCGTGAGCGATAGCTTCACGAGTTTGAGGCATCACACCATCATCCGCCGCTACTACGATAATAGCAATATCAGTAACCTGAGCACCTCTTGCTCTCATTTCGGTAAACGCTTCGTGTCCAGGCGTATCGATAAACGTAATTTTTTGCCCGTCTTTTTCAACCATATAAGCACCGATATGCTGAGTAATTCCTCCGGCTTCTTTTGCTGCTATTCTACTGTTTCTGATTCTGTCAAGTAAAGAAGTTTTACCATGGTCAACGTGTCCCATAATAGTAACAATAGGAGGTCTTGGCGTGTCATATGTATCCTCAGGACATTGTTCGTCATATTTTTTAACATAATCAAATTCTGCTAGCGGGTCGTAAATTTCAACGTCTACTCCGAATTCTTCCGCTAATGTTTCAATATACTCTTCACCTAAAAAGTCATTTTTGTCTCTCTCTTCGCCAAGTTCTCTTAGGGCTTCTATAACTTCTTCAAGAGGTTTTTTAATAGCGTCGGCAAATTCGTGAACTCTTACTTCTTTTGGAATTTTTATAACTTCAGCACTTGCTTCTTTTTTCTTTTTCTTTTTCTTCTTCTTCGCGCCTTCTTTTGTAATTCCAGTTTGAGCCGCTTTTTTTCTTTTAATCTGCTGTTGTTTTTTAGCTTCTTTTTTATTTTCTATCTGGGTTTTAGTTTTGGCTTTTTCTTCTAAAGACTCTTCATCTTTTAAAGATATATCGTTAAAGTATAAATCAAGAAGCTCTACTTGATTTTCTTCAATAACATCCATCTCCGCCAAATCAACATTAATTTTTAATTCTTTTTCTTCAACATGTTTTTTAGGAGCAGGTTTTTTAACTGCTTTTTTTGTTTTTTTCTCCGCAGGTTTTTCCTGAGGTTTTTGGGCTCTTACTACAGTTTCTCTGACTTTTGGCTCTTCTTTTACCTCGGTTTTAGGTTCTTCTTTTTTTTCTTCCGTTTTTTTAGGGGCTTTTTGAACGATTTGAATACCTTTTTGGGTTTTTTTAACTAAATCGTCAAAAGACCTTCTTCTTTGTCTTTTCGGTTTTTCTTCTTTTTTAATTTCTTTTTTAGCTTCAGTTTTAGGCTCTTCTTTTTTTTCTTCCGTTTTTTTACCGTTTTTTAAATATTCCTGAATCTTCATAGCTTCCATAGGCTCTATACTGCCTCTTAGCGTCGCTTTAATACCAAGTTCTTTTGCTATTTCCACTACTTCTTTCGTTTTAAGCCCTAATTCTTTTGCTACTTCTGAGACTTTTAATTTCAAGTAAACTCCTTATCTTTAATGTAAAATGGAAAGTGAAAATTTTTCTAAAATTTCTTTTACGTAATTTTTATCTCTATTACATCTATTCGCTAACAATTTTACAAGTCTTGGCGAATTAATGCAATCCTTACAAACATAAAAACTTCTTCCACTTCCTTCGAATTGTGTAATTTTACCATTTTTGCACTGCATTCTTATCAAATCTTTTTGATAAATTCTTTTTTTACATACAATACACATTCTAACGGGTTTATGCATTTCACTTTCCATTTTACATTCAGTTATAAACTTTAACTCCTACATTATCGAAGTATAATATTTTAACATTAAAATCTTTAAAATTATCTTTTAAGGCACTGTAAATATTATATGCGTCGTCTTTATAAGCCAAATTAAAAAACGTAGAACCACTGCCGCTAAGAGTAGACATTAAAGCCCCTTCCCTTAAAGCGATTTCACGCACTTTAAAAAGTTCCGGCATCATTTTCATTCTGTTTTCCTGGTGAATTTTATCTTCCACCACATTTTTTAACATGTCAAATTTTTCACTAAAAAAAGCTGCTGTAATCATCGCCGTAGAAGAAATATTCGTTACTACATCTTTTAAAGGGTAATGAGATTTTAAAGTATTTCTACTTTTAGCCGTAGATACCGGTTTATTAGGAATTACTACCACTGCCCTTAAATTGGTAGGAATAAACTTCTTAAGAAAATAAACTCTGTTTTTTTTAAGCTTAGCCACACAAAATCCTCCGATTGTAGCAGGTGTGATATTATCGGGATGGGGTTCGTAATTTAAAGCTTGGTTTATTATTTTATCTTTTTTATAAGGTACCTGCGCCATTTCATATGCTGCCGTAATGGCAGCGACGATAACAGCCGAGGAACTGCCAAGACCGCGAGAGAGAGGAATCTTATTATTAAACTTAAAAGCAAAGCTATCGGTTTTACCTGTCAGATTTTTATAAATATCGTTAAAAATATCAACAAAATAATTTCTTTTAAGTCCTCTCAAATATTCCGCATTTTCTCCGTAAATATCTATCGTAGTATAAGGTGCCGGCTTTATTTCTATTTCGTTTCTTAAGTTTAAGGCCAACCCAAGCGTATCAAATCCAGGCCCCAAATTGGCGCTAGTCGCAGGTACTGTTATTACCATTCATATCCTTCTACACAGCTTTTAATACATAAAGAGGAGAAACGTCTTCTTCAAATTCATTCAAATCTATTTTCTCAGGCAGAGAAAATTTCCCCTCTTTAAGATTTTTTTCTATCGAAATTATACCGTCTTTTTTAATAAAATAAGAATTACCCACGGCTTTAATAGGTGCACCTTTGTTAAAATAAAACCCATCTTTTGCTAAAAGTTTTATATTTTTCGTAATTTCAAGTGTTTTAAAAAATACATAAGAAAGTTTGATAGACATATAACTGCCGGGACCTTTTGCGTAGATAATATGTTTTATATCATACTTTTTTAATAAATTATCGAAAATTTCAGGCAAAATATCACTGGTCATACCTTCTTTTTCAATGCTCTGAATAAGTTTACCGTTTTGATAAATACCAAGCAAAAAAGGAGTGGATATAGGAATTGCTACGACATCAACCGAAGGCTTTGACAATACTTAACTCCTCTTTTGGAGAAAACTCCACTATTTCAAAAGCATTTTCGGCAAAAGCTTTTTTAGTTAAAAGATGATTCAAATGATGACCGCTGGCAAATGCTTCGTAAGAACCTATAAAATTATGCCCTAATAAACTCATATCACCGATAGCATCAAGTATTTTGTGTCTTACAAATTCATCAGGGAATCTCAGTGAATCGTTTAAAATCCCTTTATCGTCAAGCACAATGGCATTTTCAAGACTTCCGCCAAGAGCAAGACCTATACTTCTTAGATACTGAACTTCCTTTAAAAACCCGAAAGTTCTGGCTTTACTTATTTCCTCAATATAATTTTTAGTTGAAAACTTAAAATCATATTTTTGATTTCCGATTACCGGATGATTAAAATTAATTTCAAAATTAAATCTTATTTCATTAGAAGGTTTCAAAACGGCAAATTTTTCACCATCTTCTATTTTTACTTCTTTTTTTACTCTCAAAAATTTTTTCGGAGCGTTTAACTCTTCAATACCCGCTTCTTTTAACATCATTACAAAACTTATAGCACTTCCGTCCATTATAGGCACTTCATCATTATCCAGCACTATTCTTAAATTATCTATACCAAAAGCGTATACGGCGCTCATAAGATGCTCAATTGTAGATACTACCGCTTCTTTATTACCTAAAACGGTAGCCATTTTCGTATCTACCACATATTCGGGTTTTAGAGGAATACCTACTCCCTTATCACTTCTGTAAAAAATTATCCCGCTATCATCGCTTAAAGGTTCTAACCTTAATTTGACCGGCACACCTTTATGAAGTCCTATACCCACTACTTCTACAGGTTTTTTTATAGTACGTTGTTTCATTTTAAGGCCCTTCTTATTTTCTCTGTAAATACACTCATTTGTTCCACTTTTCCAATATCTTCTCCGTTGAAAATCACCGTCCCTTTATTTTTATTTATTAAAAGATAATCCCCATTAAAAATTATCAGTCCTTCATTTTCATCCAAAATTTCCAAACTTCCTTCAATATTAAGTTTTGCTCCCGCATTTATTCTCTGTAAGAAGACGAAATGGCCTTTTCCTTCTATCTCTTCTCCGCTTCTTATAATTTTATCATAAATTTTCGTTCTACATGGTTGAATTATCAACTTTTCTTTTTCAATTACCTTAATTTCTTCTATTTTTTCCTTTTCGGAAGTAAAAATTTCACCGTTTTGGATAAAATAATTAAGATTGTTTCTTTTTAACAATTCTTCAATTTCTTCATTTTTTTCTTTTAAAAGAAAGTAGTGATTTTTGATTAGAGGATATTTCGTTTTGATTATATTTTTAAGTTTTTCAAAATCCTCTACCTCAAAAACCCTTAAAGTTTTTTGTTTCATTTAAGAATCGTCCTTCTTGCGTCTTTTATCACTTTTGAGATATTCGTATTAATCCAGTGCTGGTCCATCCACTCTATCGGCTGAACGGGAATCCCCTGAACATATACGCCAAAATGTAAATGGTCCCCAAATACCGCTCCCGTAGCACCGGTTCTGGCTATTACCATTCCTCTTCTTACATTATCGCCTTTTTTCACTTTAAATTCACTGGTATGTCCGTAAAGTGTATAAAGTCCTAATCTGTGATAAATAATTAAAGTATTACCATAAATTCCTATATATTCGTTTGCTACAACTTTACCGGAATTACTGCTATAAATTTTGGCTCTTTTAATTTTAGCCAAATCTATTCCTTTATGAATAGCTTGGGAAATCTCTTCATTTTTGTAAATATAGTGTCTAACTTCTCCAAAATCTGCTCTTTTAGCACTTCTTGGCAGAGGATTAAACCTGTTTAAATAAAATCCGTTTACTTTATCTTCATAAATATTCGAAGTATAGTTTTTTATTTTTTCCTCACAAATAGCCCTAATTTTTTCATTTAACAACTTAAATGTTTCAACCGGATCATCCGGAACGTCAAATCCCATTTTTTCAATTACTCTTTTAGCTACATTTTGAATAAATTTATCGCTTATTTTTATTGTGGACTTCTTTAATCTATAAATACCTTTTGTTTTCCAATAATACGGAATATGTTCGGTTGATTTATTTCCAGCTTCATCCACCGCTATCAAATCGGCACTGAATTCATTTTCCCAAACAGGCCATGCCACTAATGCTACATAGTATCCGTCTTTTACAAAAGGGGTGAGTTTAAATCTGTATTTTCCGTTTACACTGATATATGCGTCTTTTAAGTTTTCATCCGTTACTTTTACAACTACAGCCGCACTTCCGCCTCTTCCTATTGCGTAAGAATTATTAACAACCTGAGCGTCAGGTGAAGTTTTATCCACTTCTAAGACAGTTTCTTTTTTAGAGCAGTTACCGGCAAAAAAATGCCATTTTGACACGTCACATGCCTCTATGATTATTTTTATTTTTTTTGATTTTATATTTTTAGGCAGTTTTAAATTTAATACAATATCCTTACCAAGACTAGGTTCTTGAACATTTACAAGCTCTTCTACCATATTATCTGTAACCAGAACAATTTTATATGATTTTATTCCCGTATCGTCTTTTATTTCAATTTTTATCGGATTTTTTAAATTGGTAAATCCGTTGGTATAAATTTTTATGTCAGGAGGATTTTTTTCAAACATTGGAGAAAAATATATGAATCCCACTGCTCCTAAAATTAAAAACAGTATAACTATCCAGAGTTTTTTCATCTATTTTCCTTTAGAGCTTTTTTTATATCTTCTTTTAACATATTTTTTACTTTTTCAAAATCAAATTCACCTTTTATAGTAGCTCCCGCAGCTCTTATGTGTCCTCCGCCGCCATATTTTTGAGCTATTTTACTAACATCAGCATAGTTTTTACTTCTAAGAGATATTTTTATTCCTTCATCATCTTCTCTAAGCATACAGGCAATCTCCACAGTGGCAATTGCTCGCACCGAATTTACGATAGTATCGGTATCGTCTTTAATGGCTCCCGTTATTTCCATCATTTCTTTTGTAATTTCCACAAATGCGGCTTCTCCATCACAGCACATTTCGATGGTATCATATGCTTTAGCAAGAAGTCTTAAACGTGAGAGTCGATCTCTTTGAAAAAGCATCTTCGCTACAAATGCCGGTTCCACTCCCGCTTTTACCATATCCGCCGCCATTAAAAACACTTTATCATCTACACTGTCATACTGAAAACTTCCGGTATCCGTCACAAGAGCCGTATACATACAAGTAGCGCTGTCTTTATCTATTTCTATACCGTTGTGTTTACAACAGTTATAAACCACCTGAGAAGTAGAAGCGGCTTTTGGATCGATTATATTAATATCCCCGTATTCAGTGTTTGAAATATGATGGTCGATATTGATTAAAAAAGGAGGTTTTTCCTCAATTCCGAGTCTGTCAAAACTACCGCAGTCAAAACTTATCATCAAATCGTAATCTTTTGGCAGTTTATCGGTAACTTTATTGAAATTAGGCAAAAAATCAAGATACAGAGGAAGAGGTTTTGTAGCATTAAAAACGGTAACTTTTTTACCCATTCTTTTTAAAATCGGATACATACTAAGTGAACTTCCAAGAGCGTCTCCGTCAGGATTAATATGTGATATTAAAACAATATTATTTGCTTCTTTAATCTTTTCAAAAGCTTTTTCATATAAATTATTCAGATTCATTATTTTCCTTTTTTTAGAATTATAAAATTATAACATTTAAGCTATACTAAAAAATAATTTTATAAAATAAAAAAAATTAAAAAAAAAGGGGGGGAGTATATGAATGTTTTATTTAGACTCGATAAATCGTTAGAAGGTTTCGAAAATATAAATGCAACAAAAAATTTTTTCAGAGATATTATTCCAACCACATGTGAAAATTATTTTTATCACACACAACATATGAGACAAATAAGAAAAGAAGATATTATATATTTTGCTTACGATAAAAAAATTATTGCAATTGCTACTTATGACGGAGAACAAATTGAAAATCCAGATTATGATGAAAAATTTAAAATAGGTCATAAAATCTCGAATATAAACATTAATATTACTTCAAGAGAGATTGATTCGAATATTTTTAAAGGAAGAGCAGTAGAATATATTAAAACACCGGAACAAGAACAAGAAATTCAAAGAGTTTTATCTTAAACCATTCCTTTTGCTTTATATACGTAAGCAAGCACCTCGGCTACCGCTTTATAAAGTTTTGGAGGTATAGTCTCTCCAATTTCCACACTTTTATAAAGCTCTCTTGCCAGAGGCGGATTTTCCACTATCATAACACCCGCTTCTCTTGCTATCTCTTTTATTTTAAGAGCCAGATGATTGA